>CAXBKI010000189.1:0-6026 GCA_963975955.1 uncultured Devosia sp. | reverse complement strand
CGGCGCGCCCGCGTGACGAAACATCCAGACCCACGATCAACTGGCCAGCCATGGTCTTTCTCCGATGTGTTTGATGCCCAGCACCTAGAGGACTTTGCCGCCTGCTGCAACAGTCCTAGCCGAACCAGCCGGGCGAAAAATCTTCCATCGCCAGCCACTCCCCGCCCAGCCGGGCCGGCGCGAGATCGAACGCAAAGCAATTGCCGCCGCCTTTGTGGCCATGCCGGCTCTGGTCTTCGCGGCGGGAGATCGCTCGCCCCGCGATATGGCACTTGAGCAGCGTACCCACCGCCCCATGGCCGCAGAACACGGCCGGCGTATCGTCGGGCACGCTGGCCAGAGCCGTGCCGACCGTATCCACGATGCGCGCCTGCGCATCGATGGCCCGCTCCCAGCCATCCATGCTGAGCTCGGGCCTGGCAAAGAACCGGTCGGCGGCCTGCTCGAACAGGATCGGCGGCAGGAAACCGGTGGCGCTGCGGTCGTTTTCGCCCATCAGGTGATCGCTCAGCACCAGGGTTTGCGCTGCTTCGGCCAGAATATCGGCGAGCTCCATGGCCTTGGTCTCGCGGCTGGAAAAGATCATTGCACCCTTTGGTATCACGCCCCGCCGGGCGAAAATCTCCGCGCGCTGACGCCCCAAGGGGGACAGCCCCCACAGCGGCACCGGCACATTGGCGTCCATGGCCACTTGCGGATGGGTTACATAGAGCGCGCGCATGGTCTTACCCGCGGCTGAAATGGGTCAGCTCGTGGACCATCTGCTCGACCTTGCGGATGATCGCGGGCTCGACGATATCACCGTTGCTATCAAAGGCCTCCTCCCCCGGCCCGATGCCCAGCAGCGTCGGCACCACCAGGGCGCCCACCTTGGTGAGGGATTCGCGCAGATGGCTGAGCGACCAGATCGTGCCATATTTGCCCGAACTGACACCCCCAATGCCGAAGATGGCATGCCTGAACGGGCTCGGCCGTTGCCGGCTGACCCAGGTGACGGCATTGACCAGCAGCGGCGGCAGACCGCCATTATATTCGGGCGTCGCGATAAAGATGATGTCGTGGCTGCGCCAGAGTTCGGCGAGCTCAACGGCCGCCTCGGGCACGCTGTCGGGCTCGAGATCTTCGTTGAAGATGGGCAGATCGAACTCGCCCAGATCGATGGCGTTGACGGCGACGCCCGCCGCGGCGAGCTGGCGCCCCATATGGTCTTGCAGCTTGCGGTTGAGCGAGCCCTGGCGAACGGAGCCAGACATGGTGAGCGCGGTGGTCATGGGGCACTGTCCTTGTCGATATCGACTGACAGTGCCCGGGTGTTGGCGGCTGTGCAACAGGAAGGATGCAGCGTCTTCGCGCCATGCGGGCGCAGCCGTCATTGCCCTACGGCGGGAAATTGCTCACCGGGGCGATCTCGTTTCCCCCTTAAGCCTCGAACATTTTCTTGAGCTTGTCGAAAAAGCCGCCCGAAGTGGGATTGGTTTCCTCGGTTTCCAGCTTGGCAAATTCTTCGAGCAGTTCGCGCTGCCTGCGGCTGAGCGCCTGCGGCGTCTCGATGTCGAGCTGCACATACATGTCGCCGACATCCTTGGACCGCAGCACCGGCATGCCCTTGCCCTTGAGCCGCACGCGCTGCCCCGGCTGGGTACCGGCGGCGACCTTGACCTTGGCCCGCGCATTGTCGAGCGTGGGCACCTCGAATTCGCCGCCCAGCGCCGCCGTGGTCATGGCGATCGGGACACGCGCGAACAGATCGGCGCCATCGCGCTGGAACAGGTCATGCGGCCGCAGTGAGATGAAGATATACAGATCGCCAGGTGGACCACCCCGCAGCCCTGCCTCGCCTTCATTGGCCAGCCGGATGCGGGTGCCATCCTCGATGCCCTTGGGAATATCCACGCTCAGCGTGCGGTTTTCCTGGCGACGACCCTGGCCGCCGCAATCGGTGCAGGGCTGGTCCATCATCTGGCCGCGGCCCTGGCAGACCGGGCAGGTCCGCTCGATGGTGAAAAAGCCTTGCGCAGCGCGCACCTTGCCATGGCCGTTGCACTGCCGGCAGGTATGGGTACCGGTGCCGGGCTTGGCGCCCGAGCCATCACAGGTCGTGCAGCCCACCAGCGTAGGCACGTCGATTTCGACGGTACGGCCCTCAAAACTCTCTTCGAGGCTGATTTCCAGATTATAGCGCAGATCGCTGCCGCGCAGCTTGGCAGCGCCGCCGCCCCCGCGCCGGCCACCGCCGCCCATGAAGTCGCCGAAGATGTCGTCAAAAATATCCGACATCGATGAGGAGAACTCCGGTCCGAAGCCGGCGTGGCCACGACCACCGCCATTTTCGAAGGCGGCATGGCCGAACCGGTCATAGGCGGCGCGCTTCTGGCCGTCCTTGAGCGTGTCATAGGCCTCGCTGATTTCCTTGAACTTGGCCTCGGCCTCGTCATTGCCCGGATTGCGGTCGGGGTGATGGGCCATGGCAAGCTTGCGGTAGGCGCTTTTGAGCGCTGCGTCATCGGCGCCCTTTTGAACGCCGAGCACCTCATAGAA
Source organism: uncultured Devosia sp. (assembly GCA_963975955.1). Lineage (GTDB taxonomy): Bacteria > Pseudomonadota > Alphaproteobacteria > Rhizobiales > Devosiaceae > Devosia. Next base: position 3,488 of record CAXBKI010000189.1, on the reverse strand, counting down.
ATCGCGTTTGGACAAGAAGCACGTCTCCAATGCATTGCCGGTCGCGACAGGCGCGCCCGACCAAACCTAGCCCCTAGATGGCAATCGACCCTGCGGCCCGCAAGGGGGGCTGGGGCCGCAACAGTGCTTTCAGGTGAAGTGAGCACCACTTCTGGCCCGAAAGCACGGCGATCGCACGCAAGGACAACCAATTGCCTGCTCCTGTAGCAAGAGCGGGCCAGGTCTTCAACATGGGTGATTCGGATTGTCTAGCGGCGCTGCGCTGCCGCAAATGCCTTGCGCAGGGCGTCGGCAACATCGGCCTGGGCGAACAGCGCCTTGGTGACGATCAGCCCCAGACCAAAAAAGCCCTGCGTCACCCCCTCATAGGTCAGGCAGGTAACCGGCACCCCGGCCTGCTGCAGCGCAGCGGCCAAGGCTTCGCCTTCCGATCGCAGGGGGTCGATCTGTGCCAGAACGATGACGGCCGGCGCCAGCCCGGCAAGGTCTTGCCGCGCCGCCAGCTGCAGCAGGGGCTCGTGCTCGGTCTGGCCCTCGGCAAACAGCTGGTGCAGGCGCCAGCGCATCGCTGGCGCCCCGAATGGCTGGGTCGCGAGGGTTTCGCCATAGGAGGGCATGCCCAGATCCAACCCGGCCATGGGGTGAACCAGCACCTGGCAGGCCGGTTGATGGCCGCGCTGGTTGCGGGCCTGCACCGCCACATATGCAGCCAAATTGGCGCCGGCATCCTCACCGGCCACCGCGACCTGCCGCGGATCGCCACCCAGTCGATGGGCCATCCCGCTCAACCAGTTCCAGGCCGTCCAGGCGTCATCATGGGCGGCCGGCAGCGGATTTTCGGGCGCCAGGCGATAGTCCACTGATAGCACCATGGCCCCGCTGCGCCGCGCCAGGGCACGCGCCGTGTCCGCATGGCTGTCCAGGTCGCCGGTGACAAAGCCGCCGCCATGGAAATACAGCACCATCGGATTGAGCCGGCTCAGCAGCGCGGCGGGTCGATAGAGCCGGGCCGGTATTTCCCCGTCCCGCCCGCTGATCATGACATCTTCACTGCTCACGCCGTCATCTTCGGGCACCGTGCCGGCGCGCGCCATCAGCGCGGCCACCGCATCGTGCAGCCCGGCCTGCTGGCGCGCCGCAGCCGGCGTCAACTGCTCCAGCGGCCTGGCGCCGAGCTGCGCCAGCATTTCCGTCACGGCCTTCATGTCGGCATCCATGCCTGCCATCGGGTCGCCTGCAATCCGCTCGGCCAGCCTGCCGATGGAATGGGTTTGAGCGTCCGTGTCGGCGGGAGGATTGGTCATGCTGAAGCCCTGGGTTTGTGCAGTCCTTTGACAGGGGGAACCGGCCCGCAATTAGGCTCAAACATGGACTTTTTGCGGCACGGGTCTGTTCCGCCAGCCCTGGCGCTCGGTCAAGCAGCGGCAGACACCGCTGATTCACGTGAAACCGAGCCATTCTGCAGGGCAAATCGCGCCAGGGCGCGGGGGAACGTAACGAGCCTTGCGGTCGCGTGGTATTGAGCGGCCAGTAGCGGCGAAGCTCGGTCTGCGCGATCTGGATCGAAACCGGCATGGTCTCCAAACAAAAATCGCGCCAGTGGCGCGATTTCGAGGCGGGTAAGCGCGTGGCTGCAGGGCTTTTGAAGTGCTGCCGCCAACGTGGATATGGGCGTCAGCCAGCGACGTCAGCGACCGCGACACCCTTGTCCATCAGCTTCTTGCGGGCGGCATTGACGACATCGACGCTGAAATTGTCTTCGTGGCGCATCACGATGGCTTCGCCGGTCAGATCGCCACGGCCGTGCTCCACCAGCTGGTCAAAACCGTCACTGAGGGCCTCTTCCATCATCTGGTCGCTCAGCACTTTTTCAGCGCCGACGCGCTTGTGCTTGGCGCGCACCTTGACCAGGCGGGTCACCCGGCCATTGTCGGCGGTGCGGAATTCTTCGGCCACGGCCAGGCCGGTCCAGAATTCGCGTTCGATATCGCTTTCATTGTGGGCAGCGCCCACCAGTTCCGCGATACGGATTTTGCATTGAAAGGCCAGGTCGTCATAGCCAAGGCGGACGGCGTTCGCCATCAGCTTGCGCACTTTGTCGGGGTCGGTGAAAGTCTGGGGGTCTGGAATGTTCATGAATTACCATACCGGGTTCATTCACAAACAAAAAGAGGCCCGGCGATTGCCGGACCTCTTATCTTCTCGATTCCGCCCGCTTATGCGGACTTCTTGTCGTCGTCGTCGCTGACTTCTTCGAAATCGGCGTCCACCACGTCGTCGTCGCCGTCATCATCGGTGCCGTTGGCCTTGGCTTCGGCTTCCGCCTGGCTGGCCTTGTACATGGCCTCGCCCAGCTTCATCGATGCCTGACCGAGCGCGTCGGTCTTTTCCTTGATCAGCTCGCCGTCGTCGCCGTCGATCACCGCCTTGAGGTCGGCGATCGCGGTTTCGATGGCGGCCTTGTCCTCGGCCGACACCTTGTCGGCATATTCGGCCATCGACTTTTCGGTCGAGTGGATCAGGCTCTCGCCCTGGTTCTTGGCTTCCACGGCCTCGCGCTTCTTCTTGTCAGCGTCAGCGTTCTGCTCGGCTTCCTTGACCATGGCTTCGATATCGGCATCGCTCAGCCCACCAGACGCCTGGATGCGGATCTGCTGTTCCTTGCCGGTGCCCTTGTCCTTAGCCGACACCTGCACGATGCCGTTGGCGTCGATGTCGAAGGTGACTTCAACCTGCGGCACGCCGCGCGGTGCGGGTGGAATGCCGGCCAGGTCGAAATTGCCCAACAGCTTGTTGTTGGCGGCCATTTCGCGTTCGCCCTGGAACACCCGGATCGTCACGGCGCTCTGGTTGTCCTCGGCGGTCGAGAAGGTCTGGCTCTTCTTGGTCGGAATGGTCGTGTTGCGATCGATCAGACGGGTGAACACGCCACCCAGCGTCTCGATACCCAGCGACAGCGGGGTCACGTCGAGCAGCAGCACGTCCTTGACGTCGCCCTGCAGCACGCCGGCCTGAATCGCGGCGCCCAGCGCCACCACTTCGTCCGGGTTCACGCCCTTATGGGGTTCCTTGCCAAACAGCTGCTTGACGATTTCCTGCACCTTGGGCATGCGGCTCATGCCGCCAACCAGCACGACTTCGTCGATCTGGGCTGCGGTGACACCGGCATCCTTCATGGCCAGCTTGCAGGGCTCGATGGTCTTCTGGATCAGGTCGTCCACCAGGCTTTCGAGCTTGGAACGGCTCAGCTTGAGCGTCAGATGCTTTGGGCCCGAGGCGTCGGCGGTGATGAAGGGCAGGTTGATTTCGGTCTGGGTCGAGCTCGACAGTTCGATCTTGGCCTTTTCCGCCGCTTCCTTGAGACGCTGCAGCGCCAGCTTGTCGCTGCGCAGGTCGATGCCCTGCTCTTTCTTGAACTCGTCGGCCAGGTAGTCGACCAGACGCATGTCAAAGTCTTCGCCGCCCAGGAAGGTGTCGCCATTGGTCGA
>CAXBKI010000188.1:0-6050 GCA_963975955.1 uncultured Devosia sp. | reverse complement strand
AGTTCGCGTTTGGTAATCATTGCGGCATGGCCTTAACTGTATCAAGGTTTAGTCTCTTCTCTTTTAGCGCAGCGTCAGCAACTTTGAGTCGGCGTTCAAACTCTTTGTCATCTGCATCACCTGCCGCGAGGTTGGATGTTACTGCTTTGATCTGATCAATCTCTAGCTCAACAGGGATAGCCTTGGTTTCTGCTGCAATCTTCGCAGCTCTTGCTTGAGACTCAGCGCCTTGTCCGTTTAGTGCGTTAGTTTGCGACTGTTGGAACTCCATCTGTGCTTGCTGCGCAGCTTGTTGAGCTGGCGCCAGTCGACAATGGTGCGGGCCAGCGGCACGCCCTTGAGCGCCAGGTCCTCCAGCACATCGGCGCCGGTCGACCAGGCACCGGTCTTGGTCTTGGTGCCGCCTTCAAGGCCCATCTTGTCAAAGAGGATTTCGCCCAGCTGCTTGGGTGAGCCCAGGTTGAAACTCTGCCCGGCCAGCTCATAGGCCTCGGCCTCGAACGCCGCCGCGCGCTGGGCGAACTCGCCCGACAGGCGCGAAAGAATGCCGCGATCGATATTGACGCCGCGTGCCTCCATGCGGGCCAGCACCGGCGCCAGCGGCCGCTCAATGGTTTCGTAGAGCGCGGTCATGTTTTCGGCGACAAGGCGCGGCTTGAGCACCTGCCACAGGCGCATTGTCATGTCGGCGTCTTCGGCGGCATAGTGGGCCGCCTGGTCGATCGGCACCTGGGCAAAGGTCTTCTGCGCCTTGCCTGAGCCGATCAGATCGCGGATCGACTGGCCGGCAAACCCCAGCCAGTGCTCGCCCAATTCGCTCATGGTGTTGAACTGCGGGCCATCAAGCGCATAGCTGAGCAGCAGCGTGTCATCGATAGAGGCAACTGGCACGTCATAGCGCGCCAGCATGCCCAGGTCATATTTGCCATTATGAAAGATCTTGAGGATCGACGGATCGGCAAAGAGGGGCTTGAGCATATCGAGCGCGGTGCGGATATCCATCTGGCCTTCACTCAGGCCGCCCCCACCAAAGATGTCGGCCTCGCCCTCGGCGTGGCCGAGCGGCAGATAGGCGCCGGTGCCGGGCGCGATGGAAAACGAGATTCCGACCAGGTCGGCCGTCTGGTTGTCGAGCCCGGTCGTTTCGGTATCGGTGGCGACATAGCCGGTCATCTCGATGGCGTCGATCCAGCGCTGCAGGGCGGCGGCATCGCGGATGATCTCGTAGTCTTCCGGCTTGAACGGGATGGCGCGGACGCGGGCATGCTCGGACGCGGCATGGGCGACCGGAGCGGCATTGGAGCGGCCACTGGCCTCGTGGCGGGCGGCGCGGCTTTCGGCGCGCGCCGCATTGTCAAAGCCGACGGCGCCCGGCGCTACCTTGGCGGCATGGTCGGGATCGGCCGGGAAATCATCGGGATTGGCGTCGAGCAGCCCGGCCAGGCGCTTGGTGATGGTGTTGAACTCCATCGCCTTGAGAAAGGGGAAGAGATTGCCCGGCTCCATCGGCTGGCGCACCAAGGCATCGAGATCGAGTTCGACCGGCACCTCCTGGCTGAGGGTGACGAGGCGTTTGGAGATCAGCGCCAGCTCGGCATTGGCCTTGAGCTTTTCCCGCCGGGCGTTCTGCTTGATCTCGTCGGCATGGGCGAGGAGGTTTTCCACCGTCCCATAGGTATTGATCAATTCGGCCGCAGTCTTGACGCCAATGCCGGGAACGCCGGGAACATTGTCGACGCTGTCGCCGCACAGCGCCTGCACCTCGATGACCTTGTCGGGCGTGACACCGAACTTGGTGAACACCTCGTCCATGCCGATCCAGCGCAAGGGCGGCTGGCCGGGGCGGGGGATGGTGTCGAGCATGCGAACGGAGCCATCGGGCTCGATCAGCTGCATCATGTCCTTGTCGGACGAAACGATGGTGGCCTTGCCGCCGGTCCTTTTGGCCATGCCGGCATAGGTTGCGATGATGTCATCGGCCTCCCAGCCTTCCATCTCGATGGATGCAATGGAAAAGGCGCGCGTGGCGGCACGGGTCAGCGGAAACTGCGGCACCAGCTCGACCGGCGCGGGCGGACGCTGAGCCTTGTACTCGGTATAGATGTCATCCCGGAACGTCTTGCCTGAGTGATCAAAAATCACCGCCATATGCGTGGGCGCATCATCGCCCTTGAGGTCCTCGGTCAGCTTGAACAGCATGTTGCAGAATCCCTGAACGCAGCCCACGGGCAGCCCGTCCGACTTGCGGTTCAGCTGGGGCAGGGCATGAAAGGCGCGGAAGATATAGGCCGAGCCGTCGACGAGCAGCAGATGCATGAGCAGGGATTCCGAAGTGTAAGCCAGGCGACTTTAGGGCAGTTTGGCCGCCGCCAAAAGGGCCGTGCGCCGGGAACCCGGGCACAACCTGTCGCGTTAGCAACAGATGGCGAAGCGGGAGGTATTGTCCTGGTGCATCGCAATTGGGCCGTGTTTGCTTGCTAGGCGTCTATTGGGGCGGTCCATTACCGCAAGAGGTTTGTAGATGTTCAATCCGGACAGCAAGGTTGCCGTAATATTGGTGGTTGATGACGATGCGCTCATCAATATCAACGCTGTCGATATGCTCGAGCAATTGGGGCACAAGGCGCTCGAAGCCTATTCGGGTCGCGATGCCTTGACGATTCTGGCCAGCGAACAACCTATCGACCTGTTGATCACCGATTATGCCATGCCCGACATGAATGGCGTGGAACTGGCCCAGGCAGCGCGCCAGCTCCGTCCGGGCCTTCCCATCGTTCTGGCTACCGGTTATTCCGAGCTGCCCAGCGGCACATTGTCCGATCTTCCCCGATTGACCAAGCCTTACCAGCAGTCAGACTTGGCAGGCCACCTCGCCGCCCTGCTCAATGAGTCGGCGCAGACGGCCAGCTAGACGGGATCCCTGATTGGCGGAACTGCTGCGGGTTCGATCCGTGCCGTCAGATCATTGCATCAAGCGTCTGGGCGCGGAGAAAGCCGGAGTAGCCTGCCCGGCCCGTTCGAGGGCGGCAGCGTGTTGGTCTCGAACGACTGCAGACTTTGCCGCTGCACGCCCGGCGCCAGCAGTAGCGCGGTACCTCGTGAGGTCGATCCACCTGCAGAATACGGCACCGCAGGCTGATAAAGATACCTGATCTTCCTACCGAGTTTGTTAGCATATTTGACCGTTAGCCTTGGCATCGGGTGCGGATTGCTCACTATGGTCGTCGACACATCTTAGGATTCGTCCCGCCCCGTAATTTTGCCGAAAGTAGATGCGTGGTGCCAGGTACTCCCACCCAGGCTATGATCTCCCTTGGTGCAGGCTCTGGTCCAGACACGGGCAGGCAGTCCACGACGGCTGAGGACGCAACCATTCAGGCGGCTGTTCAGCCATGGATCGGCATGGAATGCTATCAGCTCAGTCGCGGCCAACGGCTGGCGCTAATTGATACCTTGGACCTGGGGTATCAGCAGGTTGTCCGAGAGCGCCAATATGCTGCAGTGCAAAAGCTCGGCACGACGCCGACTAATGTCTGCACGGTTTCCTATTGTACGCCGGACCCCGCCTTTCGGTTCTCAGAGCATGCCGCTGCCAGCACCGCTCCCTTATTCTTCATGCCTGGCGACACGGCCTTTGACCTGTTTATCCCGGCAGGCGCGCAGACCGGATATGTCAGCTTCAGTGAGGCCGAATTCATCGGCGGAGCCCAGGCGCTCAGCCCGCATGTGTGGGACGCCCCCCCCGAACACGTCGTGCAGTTTCGATCCACCCGCCAGAACGCCCTGAGCCAGGCCCTGGATCTGTGGTTGTCAGCGGCGGACGGAGCGGCCCAACGCGGTGAACGGATCGATGCCGGCATGGTCCGTGGCATTATTCTGCAGACTGCATTGCAGATCGTGACGGAGTCCTGTCGAAGCGACGCCTTGCCTCCACTAGGGGCGCGCATCCGCGCAGTTCGTATTTCTCGAAAGGCGCGCGACTACGTCCAAGACTGTTTCAGCGCTCAAATTGTGCCAACCATCGTCGATGTTTGCGTATCGGTGGGGGTTTGCGAGCGCACGTTGCAATACGCGTTCCAAGAATGCGTCGGCATGTCGCCGCTGGCCTATATTCGCCGCTGCAGGTTGAACCGCGTCCGTTCGACGCTGCTCAATGCAGATGCAAAGGACACCAGCGTTACCCAGGTCGCCATGCAGTTCGGTTTCTTGCATCTCGGCCGATTTGCCGGGGAGTACAAACAGATTTTCGAAGAATCGCCGACCACCACGCTTGCCCGTTGCGCCTGAAATACCGCCCCCAGATCGGCATTACATTTGCGGATATCGGATAGCGGCTTCCACTTTCACTCTTTAGCTTTTGCCAAACTGCGCGCGCCATTTTGGCCGAACAATATTGACTAGGAGGAAGCTTAATATGTGCAAGGACTGCGGTGCAGTAAATGTGACCCGTCGCGGCTTGATCGCCGGCGGATTGGCGTTATCCGTGACCGCGCCGCTCATCGCGCAGGCGGCCGCCCAGGACGCGACCACCCCGGCGCCGGTTTCGCCCGAGGAGGCGCTGCAGCGGCTTGTGGAGGGCAATGCGCGCTATGTTGCCAATGCAGCCATCAATACTGACTATTCCGTCGATCGGGCCAACCGGTCGGCAGGCCAGCGACCCTTTGCAGCCATTGTCAGTTGTTCTGACTCGCGCGTGGCCCCGGAGTTGATTTTCGACCAGGGACCAGGGGAGCTGTTCGTCATCCGAGTGGCTGGAAATTTCATCAGTGAAGAAGGTCTTGCGACTCTTGAGTTTGGCGTGGCTGCGTTGGGCATCAAGACCATTTTGGTGCTGGGGCATAATAGTTGCGGCGCAGTCGTAGCCACGATCACCTCGATTGCCGACAACGAACTTCCGCCCGGCCATCTGCCAAGTCTGGTCAATGCCATCCGTCCCGCTGTCTATGACGTAATGGCACAGGAGCCTGCCGATCTGCTTGCGGCCGCTACCGCGCAAAATGCCAAGCGAAATGCTGAACGTGCGATGTCCGAAGGTCCGATCCTCTCGGAGGCCGCCGCTGCCGGCAAGCTTAGCGCCGTTGCCGGCATTTACGACATTGCGACCGGCAAAGTCGAATTTTTGAGCTGATCCGGCAAAGGTGAGCGGGGCATCAAATTACGCAAACGGACCTGTCCACCAATAGAGCAGGCCCCGCTGTCCAATTGGTGCACATGTCCGACCAGGGAGCAGGTGCTTGAGGAACTATCGTCTCGCCGGATCTCAATTGGCTGCTGTCGCTGTATTGAGCGGTGTCTTGACTATCTGCGCGCCATCCGCGGCGTCGGAAACCCCGTCGACTAGCGCCACCGTGCGGTCGGTCGCCGAAAGCCAGTTTGCGCTGCGCGGTTTTGCTTCCATGCTGGTCGTCGTGCTGGTAGACGGCGAGGCAGTGGCCACTTTGGCGCTTGGCGAGGCGATGCCGGGCGTCTTGCTCGGCATCGACGATCACTTTCGCAATGGCGGCGTAGCGCTGACCTATGTGGCGGCTCTGGCTCTGCGATTGGCGGAAGAAGGGCGTATCGACCTTGACGCGCCGATCGCGCGCTGGCTTCCAGATCTGCCCTTCGCAGAGGACGCCACAATCCGCATGCTGCTCAACATGACGGCGGGCTATCCTGACCATGTGGCGCAGCAGGACCAGTTTATTGGTCCTTTCCTCGCAAACCCGTTTCGGCAATGGACGTCTGAAGAAATGATCGCGATCAGTATTGGTGCTGATCGCTGGTTTGCGCCTGGAGAAAACTGGGACTATTCGCATGCCGGATACGTCATTGCAGGTCGCGTGCTCGAACAGGCGACAGGCACCAGCCTCGCAGAGTTGATGCAGGAATACATCATTGTCCCCCTTGCGCTGTCGGGCACACAGGGTTTCGACACGCCCCAAATCCCGGGCCCGGTGGTGCACAGCTACACCGCGGAACGCGGCGTCTGGGAAGATGCGACATTCTGGAACCCCTCCTGGACATTGCCGCAAGGCGCGGTGCAGGAGGGGTTCCAGAATGTCGCATCT
>CAXBKI010000187.1:0-6057 GCA_963975955.1 uncultured Devosia sp. | reverse complement strand
TGCCGAAGCCTGATCGAGCACGTCGCCGGACTTCTTGCCCTTAGCGGCCTTGGCGAGCCGGTCTTTTTCGGCCTTTGCCAGCTTGGCCGCCTTCTCCTCGACGGCCTTGGCGCTGGCCGCCTTTTCCTGGGCGCTCATGGCCTCATCGAGCTGGTCTTCGGCGATCGCTTCCTGGGCCTTGCGCACCTCGGGCGGGGGTTCGTCCTTGTCGATGGGCCCCTGGTCCCAGGCCTGCTGGCAGTGGGCGCACTGTACCTTGCGACCAGCCGATCCGATGGCCTCGTAGGTCACCTGATACTTGGTCTGGCAATGTGGACAGGAAATGATCATGGGCCAGACTTCTGAAGCGGACGCAAAACGACTTGCTTCAAACTAGCCTGAGGGTGTTAAGACTCCTCAAACCTCGGCTGCCACCCGCCAATTCCACCACATTTGTGCCGTTTAGTGTGGCCAAGCACGGCTGCATGCCGCATCGGCCAATGGCTGCTGTTATGATGGGGCCAATGCCTGATTCGCCTGAACCTTGCCGCGCAACCTGGAGCCTGCAGTCTTGATCGAATTTTCCGATGTGGGATTGCGCTACGGCAATGGTCCCGAAGTCCTGCGCGACGTGACGTTTTCGGTCGAGCCGGGCTCGTTCCATTTTCTGACCGGCCCCTCGGGGGCCGGCAAGACCAGCCTGCTGCGCCTGCTGCTGCTCTCGCTCAAGCCGTCACGCGGCCAGGTCACCATGTTTGGCGAGGACGTCAGCGACCTGACCCAGGATCGCCTGCTGCAGATGCGCCGCCATATCGGCATCGTGTTCCAGGAATTTCGCCTGCTCGATCATCTGACCACTTTTGAAAATGTCGCGCTGCCGCTGCGTGTGCTGGGCCAGCCGGAAAGCGAATATCGCCCCAATGTCACCGAACTGCTCGAATGGGTAGGGCTGGGCGAGCGCATGAACGCGCCACCCTCCTTGCTCTCGGGGGGCGAAAAGCAACGCGCCGCGATTGCGCGCGCCGTCATTGCCCGCCCCAAGGTGCTGCTGGCCGACGAGCCGACCGGCAATGTCGACCCCGATCTTTCAAGCCGGCTGGTGCATCTGTTTGCCGAACTCAACCGCACTCTGGGCATGACCATCATTCTGGCGACCCACGAATTACCCCTGCTCGACAAGTTCAGCTATCCGCGCATGCTGCTGAGCAAAGGGGAGCTGACGATCCATGATTGAGCGCCTTGTCGCCCTGCTGCCCCGCCGCGTCGGTGCCGCACCCATCGTCCCCGAAAAAAGCGTTGCCGGCCGCACCTTGCTGCTGCTGATCACCATTATGGGCTTTTTGTCGGCCGTCACCCTGGGGGGCGTGGTGCTGGTACAGAAGTCAGCCATCGCCTGGTCAGCGGATGTTGGCCGCGAGGTCACCATCCAGATCCGCCCCGTCGAGGGCGAGGTGATGGAGTCCAATCTGCGCACGGCCGTTTCGCTGGCCGAGACGACGCCCGGCGTGGCCTCGGCACGGGCCCTGACCCTGGAGGAGAGCGAAAAGCTGCTCCAACCCTGGCTCGGCGCCGGTCTCGACCTGACCGCCATCGAGATTCCCCGCCTGGTGGTCGTGCGTCTGGCCGACCCCGCCGATGCCGACATCGCCGGGCTGGAGCGCAATCTGACAGCGATCAAGGGCGCCAGCCTGGATACCCACGCCGCCTGGCGGCAACAGCTCAACACCATGGCCGGCACCATCGTGCTGTCCGGCCTGCTGGTGCTGTTGCTGATTGGCGCCGCCACCGTGCTCGCCATCATCTTTGCCACCCGTGGCGCCATGGCAACAAACCGGGAAATCGTCGACGTGCTGCACTATATCGGCGCATCCAACAGGTTTATCGCCGGCGAGTTCCAGGGCCGGTTTCTGTCCATTGGCCTGCAGGGCGGACTGCTCGGCACCACGACCGCGCTGCTGTTCTTCGTGCTGGTGGGCACCATGGCGGGCAACATGCTCTCAAGCGAAGCCGGCGCCCAGGTCGGCGTGCTGTTCGGCCGTTTTGCCCTGGGCATTGACGGCCTGATCTGTATCGCTGCGGTGATCCCGGTGATTGCGGCGCTGACGGCCATTACCTCGCGCCACACCGTGCGGCGCTACCTCGCCCAGACCTCCTGACCGGCGCCGTGATATGATCGCCGCGGGGCCAAACAGCCTCGCCAACACAGCGTTTGCCCTTTAAGACGCTGGCAGGGGTTCAAGGAGACATCTCAAGTGGTCATTCAGGCAATTCGTAGCGCGCTGTTTTATGCGCTGTTTATCGGCCAGACGGCCGTCATCGCCATCGTGCTGGGCACCATCGCGCTGATTAGCGGCAGGACCCGGGCGAGCTGGGCCATCGCGGTTTTCTGGTGCAGTTCGAGCCTGCACTATCTGCGCTGGCTGACCGGCGTCAAAACCGAGGTCAGCGGCCAGGAGAACATCCCCGAAGGCGGCTGCATCATTGCGGCCAAGCATCAGAGCGACTGGGACGTCTTTGCCATGTTCCCCCATGTCGGCCGCCCCGCCTACATCATCAAGAAGGAACTGATGGCCATCCCCTTCTTCGGTTGGGCAGCGCGCTCGCTCGACTGCATCGAGGTGGATCGCAAGAAGGGGGCCAAGGCCATTCCCGCCATGATGGCGCAGGCCCATGCCGCCATCGAACGCGGCTGCCGGGTAGTCATTTTCCCCGAGGGCACCCGACGCCCGCCCCTGGCAAAGCCCGACTATCGCCAAGGCATTGTCCGGCTTTATCTCGAACTCAACGTGCCCGTCGTCCCCGTCGCGGTCAATTCGGGCCTGTTCTGGGGCCGCAACAGCCTGGTCATCTGGCCCGGCACGGCCGAGGCGCAATTCCTGCCCGCCATCGAAGCAGGGCTGCCCGCAGACGTTTTTGTCGAGCGACTCAAAAAAGCCATTGAATCCGCCTCCAATGACCTGGCACTCAAGGCTGAGTCGCGCGGCCTCTCCCGCCCCGTCACCCCGGAATTGCGTGCCAAATTCGATGCACTCAAGCAGACTGACACCGGCACCACCGACCACTAGATATTGACGGCGTAGACGAACACCACCATACATCTAGCTATCAGACAAAACGCAGCTTGACGCCTATTGGATTTTGTTCTAGTTTTGTTCTAATGCAGTGCTCGCTGTGAGGATGGCGTGATATGGTCGGCAACTACAACACGGTGGTAAGCCACAGTTTCGGGCGACACAGTCATTGGCAGGGCCGTTCCGGCCGCAGCTATGACATGATCAGCGAAAATCTCGATCATTTCGCGCTCGGCGATACCGAGCTTTACCTGCTTGCCAAGGGCAATCACGTCCTCTGGGTGGGGGCGACCAGCGAGCTGGTCGGCGACCCGCTCAGCCGCGCCCGCTTCCGTCTGGCGCTCGACTGTGCCGACCGCGTCTTCCGGCTCGTGACCCCGGGCACCGAAGCGCAGCGCCTCTCGACAATCTGGGACCTTGAAGGCGCCGAACCCGTCACCGATGTCCGGGCCGCCTAAGCTGCGCTGGCAGCCTCGGCCATCAGCATATCGGCCAGTGCCTGCAGCTGGCGATCTGCAATCCCCAGCGATTGCAGATGCCGGGCCGTGTTGAGCACATAATCGATATTGCGCCCCGATAGTCCAACACCGACGCGCACCATCGCCAATTGCTGCTCCAGCGACAGCTTGCCGGCAAACTGCGCGTGCCGCTCATCGACCACAAAGGTCAACGCCCGGACCATCCGGCCATCAAACAGCTGCACCGGCCGGGTGACATCGCGATACACTGCCGTCACCTGTTCGCGCTGTTCGAGGTAACGCCGCACCTCGGGCCAGGCGTCGGCGGCGACTTCAAACGCCATGCCGCGGCAGGACCCGCCCCGTGCCAGGCCGAACACCAGGCCAGGGCGCTCCGGCGTCCCGCGGTGATGATGCGACACGATGGACAGGCTGCGATGCGCCCCCCGCAACAGGCCCTGCTGCGCCCCAATATGGGCAAAGCCCGGATTCCAGATCAGGGAACCGTAGCCAAAAACCCAGTGCGTTGCCGTCTCGTTGCCGTACTCTGCCATCACCCTATCCTGACCCGAAACCTAGGTGAGCCCACTGCCCGCGACAATTGCCAAACTGCATAGCCGCCCTGCCCTGCCAGCGCGACCCGGTTTTGCCGTCCCTCTGCCAGATCCGCCGATAGCGCTTTGCCTTCTGCCTCGCTAAGAGTGCCCGTCATGAAGAAACGAATCATTATTCTGGGCAGTATCGTGCTCGCCGTCGTCATCCTGTGGAGCCTGGCCTGGGTCGTGCTGGCCGGGCTGGTCAAACAGCAGATCGCCACCCAGGCCCAGGCCGATGGCATCAGCGCACCGCAGCTCACCTGCGATTCCCTCGATATTGGCGGCTTCCCCTTCCGTTTTGACGCCGACTGCGCCCAGGCCCGCATTGTCAGCGGCGATACGGTGATGGAACTGCCCGGCCTGCGGGCCAGCGTGCGGGTCTACGCGCCCACCCACATGCTGGCCTCGGCCCTCGGCCCGCTGCAGATCACCGATACCTTCACCGGCTCGCGCAACGCGGTAAGCTGGTCGTCGCTGGAAGCCAGCGTCCGGCTGGACGATTGGCGGATCGCGCGGGCTTCGCTCTCGGGCAAGGATCTGGTCTGGACCGATACCCTGGTGGGCCAGAACATCATTGCCCAGAGCCCGCTGGCCGAACTGCATCTGTTCGACATTCCCGAGCAGCACGACGCCGAACGCCATACCGCCGCGCTGGCGGGCTATGTGCTGGCCAGCGACCTGGCCTATCCCGGCCTGACGCTGACCAATACCAGTGCCGAAGTGCAGGTTGAACTCTCGGGCCTGCCCGATGATGTGCGCAATTGGGGCGAGCCCAACCTGCTGCCCGCGCTGCAGGCGGCCAATGGCCAGCTCCGCATCGTCGCCATCCGCGGCACCGATGCGGACTCCACGCTGGACGCCAGCGGCGCGCTGCAGCTTGATCCCCAGGGGCAGATCGATGGTCAGATCACCATCACCTCGACTGGCGTTGCCGAGCGGATCGGCCCGCTGCTGGAGGAACCCTGGCGCACCCTGGTGCTGGGCACGCCCGGCGCCGACGGCAGCTTTGCCAATCAGCTCAATTTCCGCGCTGGCGGCATCTATTCCGGCCTCGTGCCGATCGCCAGCATCGGCCCGCTGTTCTAGGCCAGGAGCGGTCTAGGCATCATCGCCGCCGCCATGTTCGCGCACCAGCGTCACCTCGGCCGCAGGCGTGGCTTCATGCGGCCGGCCGAAATCGGCAGCCGCTGTTTCCTGGCCTGCCGAGATGATCGAGCGGCGGATGGCGCGGGTGCGGGTGAACATGGCTTCAAGCGCCGGTCCGTCGCCGGTGCGGACCGCCCGCTGCAGCACGCTGAGATCCTCGGTGAAGCGCCCGAGCATTTCCAGCACCGCGTCGCGATTGGTCAGAAACACATCGCGCCACATTACCGGGTCCGAGGCGGCAATTCGGGTGAAGTCGCGGAAGCCGGAGGCCGAGAACTTGATGACCTCCGACTGCGTCGCCGCTTCAAGATCGGCCACGGTACCCACGATATTGTAGGCCACCAGGTGGGGAATATGGCTGGTGATGGCCAGCACCATGTCATGATGCCCTGGCTCCATGCATTCCACCTGGCTGCCCATGGCGCGCCAGAACGCGGCAAGCTTTTCGGTCTGGGTGGCAGCGACTTCCGGGCCCGGCGTCAAGACGCACCAGCGACCGGCAAACAGTTCGGCAAAGCCGGCGTCGGGACCGGAATGTTCGGTGCCGGCAATCGGATGGCCAGGCACCAGGCTGACCCCGGCCGGAATGTGCGGCGCCAGCACCTTGACCACATGCCCCTTGACCGAACCGACGTCGGAAACGATGGCCCCGGGCTCCAGTGCCGGAGCGATCGCCTTGATCAGGTTCTCATAGGTTCCCACGGGCGTGCAGAGAATGACCAGGTCTGCCCCGCGCACCGCCTCGGCAGCATCGAGCGTGTAGATATCGCCCAGCCCCAGCTCGCGCGCTTCATCAAGCGTTTCCTG
>CAXBKI010000186.1:0-6071 GCA_963975955.1 uncultured Devosia sp. | reverse complement strand
GGTCCTGCCGGCCATGCTGGCGGGGCGTCCCGCCGATCCGGACGCGCAATGGCAAAAGGGTGCACTGGACTGGTTTGCCGGCGCCATCGCGCTGCGCCCGACCGGCGAAATCGAGGGCGATACCCCCGATGCAATTACCTCGCGGCTGATCGGGGCGGTGGAGCGGCGCGACTTTACCAGTGCCCAGACCCTGCTCAAGAGCCTGCCCGCGCCGATGCAGGCGGCGGCCGATGACGTCCCCGCCCTGATCGCCGGTCAGGCCGAAGCCGAAGCCTTCCTGCAGAGCGTGCGCGATTCCGCGCTGAGTGGCGAGGTTGCCCGATGATCCGTCTCGCCTCCTGGATTGTGGGCAGCCTGGTCATCGCGGCCCTTGCCGCCTGGATGATCTCGCTGCCTGGCACGCTGACGCTGGAAGTGGCGGGTTACCGCATGCAGCCCCGTCTGGGTGCGGCGGTGTTCATGTTCATCGTGCTGGCGATCGTGGTGATCTTCATTTGGGCGATCGTCCGGCGGATCATTTCGGCGCCCCGCGCCATGGCGCGCCGCAGTCGCGAGCGGCGCCGCGCGCAGGGCGTGGAAGCGCTCGGCGATGCCATGATTGCGCTGCAGGCCGGCGATCCGGGCCGGGCGCGCCTGCTGGCGCGTGATGCGCAGGCGCGGCTGCCGGCCAATGCGGCAGCCAAGCTGCTCGAAGCCCGCGCCGATCTGGCGCTGGGGGACATGCCGGCGGCGCGCGAACACTATCGGGCGCTGATTGCCGACGAGAAGACGGCGCTGGCCGCGCTGACCGGGCTCTATGATCAGGCCCGCGCCCAGCATCGTCCGGAAGCGGCGCTGACCTTTGCGCACAAGGCGCTGGCGCTGGCGCCGAGCAGCGGCTGGGCCGCCGAGGCGGTGTTCAACGATCTGGCGCGGCGCGGGCAATGGGCCCAGGCCGTGGCAATGGTCAATGTCGAGCAGGCCGTCAGCCGCGAGGAGCGCGCACGCAAGCGACGCCGGCAGGCGGTGATCGAGACGGCACGGGCGCGCGAGACCGAGGCCAGCCGCCCGCTCGAAGCGCTTGAACACGCGCTGACCGCGCTCAAGCTGCTGCCCGATTTTGTGCCGGCAGCGCTGATTGCGGCGCGCATCCATATCAATCGCGGCGAGACGCGCAAGGCAATGAGCCTGTTGCGCCGCATCTGGCGCGCCACCGGGCACCCCGACATTGCCGCGCTCTATGCCCATGCCCAGCCCGGTGCCTCGGCGGTTGACCGGTTGAAGCGCCTGGGTGAAATCATCGATACACCACCGCCGCATCGGGCAGCCGGCATGGCCCTGGCCCGTGCCGCCATCGATGCCTATGACTGGTCCACGGCCCGCAATGCGCTGGCGCCCTTTGAGGGGCCCGATGCCACCCAGGGGGTGGCCAGCCTGATGGCCGAGATCGAAGAGGGCCAGAATGGGGATCAGGGCAAGGCGCGCGAATGGCTGGCGCGGGCGGTGCGGGCACCGCGCGATCCGGCCTGGACCGCCGATGGCATGGTCAGCGATGAGTGGGAGCCGATTTCGCCGGTCACGGGCCGGCTGGATGCCTTTGAATGGAAGGTTCCGATGACCGCGACGACGCGGCCGGGGGAAGCGGCTGCCGCACAATTGCCGGTCCAGGTCGCCTTGCCTCTTGCACCAGCCCAAAACCCGACGTAAAAGGCCAGCCGTTGCCGCATTAGCTCAGTTGGTAGAGCACATCATTCGTAATGATGGGGTCAGGTGTTCGAGTCACCTATGCGGCACCATTTTTCCTTCGATCTGTTGGTCTATGCCGCCTGTCGGGTCTGCGCTATGTCAGTGCCGGTCGCTGGCGTGCGCCTATAGGCTCCAGGCTAGCCCAGTTCGAGGCTGGTGATGCCGAAGACCCGGGCCATGGCGATAGCGGGCGCAGCACCGCGATACATGCGGGCCGTCGCAAAGCCGGCCGTCAGGCCACGCTGCGCCAGCGCGGCCAGCCAGTCGGTCTGGGCGGTCGGCACGTCGATCTGGATGGGGCCCTGGATGCGGTCGAGCATGTCGAGCGCCACATTGATGTCGCGGGCAAAGAGCGGGCCGATCTTGCTGCCATCCAGGCAGGGGCGGGTCACAGCATAGCCGGCCAGCTGCCCGTGCCGTTCCGCAAGGATCAGGCCGTGCGGCGGGCTGGTCCAGCGCCGGAGAAAATCGGGCCGTGCAGCGGGGAAACAGGCGGCATCCAGCGCGGCGATAGCCTCGGGGGTCGCGGTGGTCGGGGATGGGGCCGGCCGCGCCGCGGTCAGCCTGCCGGACATGCGCACCGAGCCATAGGCGGTGACAAATCCCATGCGGGCATAATTGGCCTGCTGCTCGGGCACGCCGTCAAGGCCGATGGTGCGGTTGCCGAGATAGGCCATGCCAGCGTCCCAGACGGCCCTGCCATGGCCCTGGCTGCGCCAATCGGGGTGGCAGATATAGAGCCCGATAAAGCCAAAGCTGTCGTCATAGGCGACGGCCGCCATGCCGGCCACCATGGTCTGACCGACAAAGGCGCCGAAGAAACCCCTCGGGTCGGCGGCGTAAAACGCGGCGGCGTCGCCCAGCCCCGGATTCCAGCCTTCCTGACCGGCCCAGTCGAGCAGGGTCTGCAGTTCGTCGAGGCCGAGATTGCGGATAATTCGGTTCATGCCGGGGCAAACTCGGCCAGCGCGCCGGCATAGGCCTTGGCGATGGGCGAGGCATAGGCACCGCGCTTGCTGGTGCGCAGGCCCAGCGCCACCAGCGCCTCGGCCTGCTTGACCGCTGCCCCCACGCCGTCGATCACCGGCAGGCCGAATTCGCCGCTCAATGTATGCGCCAGATCGGCCATCCCGGCGCAGCCCAGCACGATGGCCTCGGCATTGTCTTCGGCCAGGGCACGGACAATTTCGTTGCGCAGCTTGTCGCGGGCGCCCGAATTGGGATCCTCCAGCGCCAGCACGGCAATATTGGCGGCGCGAATGCGGGCCCGCCCGCTCATGCCATAGCGATGGGCCAGTTCCTCGATCGGCACGCGGGAGCGTTCCATGGTGGTGATCACGGTAAAGCGCTTGGCGATCAGGGCGGCGGTGCTCAGCGCCGCCTCGCAGATGCCGATCACCGGGATCTGGGCCATGGTGCGGGCGGCGTCGAGCCCGGTATCGTCAAAGCAGGCGATGACGGCAGCCTCGGCCCCGTTCCGTTCGGCGACAGCGATTTCCCGCAACAGGCCGGGCAGGGCGAAGGCTTCGTCGTAATAGCCCTCGATCGAGGCCGGCCCCATCGACGCGGTGGCGGCGATGATCTCGGTCCCCGAAGCGGCCACCAGCCGCGCGGCAGCGACGATGGTCAGCGTCATGGAGGCGGTGGTGTTGGGATTGACGACGAGGATCCTGGTCATGCGCGGGCCCGGCGCCGGCCGATCAGCAGGATGATGCCGACGGTGATCAGGATGACAAGGAAGGAGAAGATCGTCGTCACCGTCCCCAGCGCGTAGAGCACCGGCGTCGTCACATTGGTGGTCATGCCGTAGATTTCGAGCGGCAGGGTATTGGCGCTGCCCGAGGTCATCAGCGTGCGGGCGAATTCGTCATAGCTCAGCGAAAAGCCGAACAGGCCCACCCCGATCAGGCTTGGCGCGATCATGGGCAGCACGACATGGCGGAAGGTCTGCCAGGAACTGGCGCCCAGGTCGCGCGCGGCCTCCTCATAGCTGGGCGAAAAGCGGTTGAAGACGGCGAACATGATCAATACGCCGAACGGCAGCGTCCAGGTCAGATGCGCGCCATAGGCCGAGCTGAACCAGGCGGGGCGCACGCCGATCTGCTGGAACAGCACGCCGATGCCCAGCGAGACGATGATGGAGGGCACCACCAGGCTCGCCACTGTCAGGTAGAACAGCGGGGTGGCGCCAATGAACTTGCGACGGAAGGCCAGCCCGGCCAGCAGCGAAACGATCACCGTGGCGCTCATCACCATCAGTCCGAGCAGGAAGGAGCGGGTGAAGCTGGCGCCGAAATCGCCCACGGCCTGCTGCTCGAACAGGTTCTGGAACCAGCGCAGCGACACGCCATTGAGCGGAAAGGTCAGCCCGCCCTGAGGGCCCTGGAAGGAGAGGATGAACACCGCCGACAGCGGGCCATAGAGAAACAGAACGAACAGGCCAAAGAAGGCGGCGAGGACGTAGAAGCCGAAGCTGCGTTTTTCGTGACCCATCTCACAGCTCCTTGCGAATATCGACGATGCGCAGAATGCCCGCGACCATCAACAGCACCAGCACCAGCAGCACCACGGCATTGGCTGCCGCCGCCGGATACTGCAGCAGGCTCATCTGGTTGCGCATCATCAGCGCCACCGAGGCGCTCTGGCCGCCGCTCATCACCTGCACGGTGGAAAAATCGGCCATCACCAGCGTCACCACAAAGATCGAGCCGATGGCGATGCCCGGCTTGGCCAGCGGCAGGATGACATTCCAGATGATCTGCCAGTCCCTGGCGCCGGCGTCGCGAGCCGCCTCCACCAGCGAATGGTCGATGCGCATCATGGTGTTGAAGATCGGGGTGACCATGAACAGGGTATAGAGATGGACCATGGCCAGGATCACGGCAAAGTCCGAATAGAGGAGCCATTCGACCGGCTGATCGACGATGCCGGCGCCGACCAGGCCGGAATTGATCAGCCCATTACGCCCCAGCACCGGGATCCAGGAGATCATGCGGATGATGTTGGAGGTGAGGAAGGGCACGGTGCAGACCAGAAACAGCACCATCTGCGTGGTTGCCGAGCGGATATGAAAGGCCAGGAAATAGGCGACCCAGAAGCCGACAAAGGCGGTGATGGCCCAGACGATGGCGGCAAATTTGAGCGTATTGAGATAGGTCTTCCAGGTCACCCAGCTGCCCAGGCTCTCCTCGTAGTTGAGCAGCATGAAATCGGGATACATGCCAGCAAAGTCGTAATCCCAGAAACTGACGACGAGCAGCAGCAGGATGGGCAAAGCGAGAAAGAAGCCCAGGATCAGCAATAAGGGCGTGGCCTGCAGATAGGGCGTGGCACGGCTGAGCAGGTTGTTCATCTTCATTCCTCGCAATGTCCAGCAGGCACGAGCCTTCCCTCTCCCCTTGAGGGTGAGGGGTTCTCTCCGCGGGCTGTGCTCGCGGAAAGTGCGCGACCCCTCATCCGCCCTTCGGGCACCTTCTCCCTCAAGGGGAGAAGGTAGGAGCAGAGAGGCTTACGCCGCGATGAACTCGTTCCAGCGGCGGACCATGTAGCGGTCTTCGTCCATCACCGAGTTCCAGCAGGCGACGTGGCCCATGCGTTCGAGGAACGAGCCGCCGTCGCGCACGGCGCCGGCCTTTTCCATCACCGTGCCATCGGGCGAGAGAATGTCGCCCTCTGCCGCCTTGCCTTCGATCCAGTAACCCCATTCGTCGGCCGACATATATTGCTTGGCGGTGTCCATGGCCGCCGAGTAATAGCCCTGGCGGTTGAGATAGCCGCCGACCCAGCCGGAGGTGTACCAGTTGATATATTCATAGGCCGCGTCGAGCTGGGCGCCCTCAAGATGGGATGCCAGTCCCAGGCCGCCGCCCCAGGAGCGGTAGCCTTCCTTGAGCGGCTGGTATTTGCAGGCGATGCCCTTGGCGCGCACGGCGGCGACGGCGGGCGACCACATCGACTGGATTACCACTTCGCCCGAACTCATCAGGTTGACGCTCTCGTCAAAGCTCTTCCAGAAGGCGCGGAACTGTCCGTCCTGCTTGGCCTTGATCAGGAAGTCGATGGTGGCGTCGATCTCTTCCTTTGTCATGTTGCCCTTGTCGGCATAGGTGATGTTGCCCATGGCCTCCATGATCATGGCGGCGTCCATGATGCCGATCGAGGGAATGTTCAGGATCGAGGTCTTGCCCTTGAAGGCGGGGTCCATGATGTCGGCCCAGCTGGTGATCTCGCGGCCGACCAGGTCTGGGCGGATGCCCAGGGTATCGGCGTTGTAGATGGTGGGGACCATGGTGAAATAGTCCGTCTCGCCCTTGGCGAATTCCCTGGAATCCATGGCTTCGACAAAG
>CAXBKI010000185.1:0-6109 GCA_963975955.1 uncultured Devosia sp. | reverse complement strand
TGGCGCTGCGCAGTGCCCCCGGCGTGGTGCGCAGCAATTCGGGAAAGGCGCCATTGTCGCGAATGGCGCGGGAGGCGGCCGGATCGAACGGCACCATATGGGCCCGCAATTCGGGCCGCTCGAGCACGGCATCCTCAAACTGCCAGTCGCAATAGCCCAGAATGGTGCCCTGCGGTCCCACCACATCGCCCAGGGCGGCGATCAGCGTATCCGGACCACCCAGTATGGGCCCGACGGCGCGCAGCCCGGCATGCACCAGCACCGCATCGCCGCGCCCCAGGCCAGCTCAGCGCAATGCTGCCCCAGCGCCTGCCGTGTCCACATCGCTAGCTGCCGACATAGGCGACCTTGCGCGGCTCGGCGGCGGCCGCCGCATCGCTGCGCGCATCATAGATGGCCCGGGCGTCCATGATCGAGCTGTGGTTCTCCGAGGACCAGTCCCAGAGCGCACTGATCGGGTGCTGCAGCGTCTTGCCCAGTTCGGTCAGCCCGTATTCCACCCGGGGCGGCACCTCGGGATAGATCGTGCGGGTCACCAGGCCGTCGCGTTCCAGATTGCGCAGCGTAAGCGTCAGCATGCGCTGGCTGACGCCATTGATCAGGCGCTTGAGCTCGTTGAACCGCAGTGTGCCCTGGCGACCCAGCGTGCCCACCACCATGACGCTCCACTTGTCGCCAATGCGGTTGAGCACATCGGACATGGCCGTGCAGTTGGAATGGTTGGAGGTATCTTGCAGTGACATGGCTAGACCTTATCGTCAGAAACTCAGGCACTTATATAGATGTGGTTATCTTCTGTGCCTAGGGGGCCATTGTCGCACTTGGTGAACACATTGTGCTTGCCCGCTTGCGTCGCTGCCGGCTCCCCTCCCGCGTCAGGCCGGCAAAGGCTCGCCATGCCGGGCCGGCGCCGGTGGCGGAAAGGCCAGCGCCGGGGCGGCAGCGGCAATGCCGATGGCAGCCGAGCTGACATAGAGCCAGTGGTAGTTTCCGAACGTATCAAAGATCCAGCCACCCCCGACCGGGCCAAAAGCCATGCCGATCGCTGACGTCATGGTGATGCCGCCCAGCACCGTGCCCATCACATGGGCCGGGAAATAGTCGCGCGCCAGCACCCCATAAAGCGGCATGACCCCGCCATAGGCCATGCCCAGCACCGCTGCCAGCATGTAGAAGTCACGCAGCTGGCTGACATAGATATAGGTGAAGATGCCCGCCGCCTGCAGCAGCAGGCCAGCGATGATCACCCGCTTGACCCCCAGCCGGTCGGCAGACAGCCCGAACAGCAGCCGCCCGAACAGTCCCGCCACGCCTTCCACGCTGTAGATGCTGGCCGCCGCCAGCGAGGAGGCCCCGCAGATCATGGCGTAGCTGACGGTGTGAAAGATCGGCCCGGAATGGGCGGCGCAGCACAGAAAGAACGTGCCCGCCAGGACGATGAACTGCGGCGTGCGCACGATCGCCCCCAGCCGGCTGGGCTGCCGCCCCCCGCCGACATCGGCCCGGCAGCCGGGACAGACTGCAGCGCCGCGTCCGCTGCCATTGCCGGCGCCGGCCGCAACAGCATGGCCACCGGCACGATTATGGCCACCGCCGCCACCGCAATCATCAGCATGGCGCTGCGCCAGCCCTGCAGGTCGATCAGTACGCTGGCCAGCGGCGTCACCACCATGGGCGCCACCCCGCCCCCGATCGACACCAGCGACACCGCCAGGCTGCGCTGGGTCTCGAACCAGCCGATCACATTGGCCATCAGCGGGGCGAAGAAAGCCCCCGCCGCCGCCCCGATCAGCACGCCATAGCTGAGCTGGAACATCAGCAGGCTTGTTGCCTGGCTGGCCAAGAGCAGGCCCAGCCCCAGCAGCACACTGGCCATCAGCACCACCGGCCGCGCCCCGATGCGGTCGCTCAGGCTGCCCCAGACAAAGCCGGCAACCCCCATCACCAGAAAGCCCAGCGTCATCGCGCCCGAGATCCCGGCCCGGCTCCAGCCGGTCTCGGCGGCGATCGGCGCCAGATAGACCGGCAGCGCGAACATCGACCCCGCCGCCACGCAGGAGATCACCGCTCCCGCCCCTACAATTACCCAACCATAATGCCTGCTCATGATGCCTGACCCTCCAGACGCCCCTAATCTAGCATCGACGGATGAGGCTCCGACAGATCGACAGCCGCGAACAGAAAAATTGCGCCACCGGGACCCTGGGACCGGCAGTCAACATGGGCGGCCCGGCTGCCTGAACAGAGCTTTGTGAGTTCGCACCCGGGGCGCGCCAAATCGCTCATCTGCAGATCGCTTCTGCAATCGCAGATGCGGCAGAGGGCAGCACTGGCCCAAAGCGGCGACAGGCTTCAGCGACGCCTCAGGGCCACAAGTTCATTCACCAGCGCCATCTTGTGCCTGTTTTCGGCTTTGTGCTGATGGTTCTTGGAAGCCAGCTGCATCTTCTGACGCGCCAGCTCCGCTCGCGCATACACTTCGCCGAATGCGGACATGTCGTATTCGGCGAGCTTGCGGGCTTTTGTGGCAGCATCCTCAAGCGCGTTTTTCAGGGCGGTGATTTCGGCAGCACGGTCGTCGTCGATCAACAAAAGCCGTCTCCCCAACTCGATACAGAATACCCGATCCGCTCAGCCATAGGTAGCCAGATCGAAAAGAGAACTTCGGCCGTCAATGACGACCCGTTTCCGTTCAGGAAGAGGCGGATAACGCAGGGCGCTGGATTCTTCTGCTTCCTGTATCAATTCACCATCGACCTCGATCGCGCTCACCCAGGACAGACCATATTGGGTGGCAAATTCCCGCACGGCTTTCCAGTGCACCGCCCTGTCAGGATCGCCAGCTTTGATGGCTTGCCGAATGTAGGTGATGCACTCATCGCTAAAGCCCTTGCACAAGGGCTCGCCCCATGCCTCGCGCATGATGCAAAATTCCCGCCAGACTTCACCCGT
This sequence comes from uncultured Devosia sp., assembly GCA_963975955.1. Taxonomy (GTDB): domain Bacteria; phylum Pseudomonadota; class Alphaproteobacteria; order Rhizobiales; family Devosiaceae; genus Devosia. The sequence continues at coordinate 3,157 of CAXBKI010000185.1, read as the reverse complement.
TATGACAAATACGAGGTCGGGACGTAAATCTCTCATCGGGATGCACTCACCACCAGACTAGAAGCCATGCCGCCAATCAGGCTCTCAGCAGCCATTGCGGGCACACGCGCAATCAATGGTTACAGCGACCAAATCATAGCGCCCTTTTGACCGCGGCGCTTGGCGTCAGTTCGCAATATACGTGGCGGTTAAAACCGCTTCCGTCGGAAATGACGTTCTTTACAGGACAGTCATCATATCCGGACAAGCGCATTGCCACCTCCCCCAGGATGCCTTCTCGCAGCGCAACTATGGCGGCGGTAGACCCGATGCGTTGCTCTTTGAGCCAGAGCTCGGCGCCCGACGGATTTGAGCCAAATTCCACGTACAGATAGTCTGTGCCAAATGCGGTGGAAATCGTGGCAAAGTCGCCCAATTCCCCGAGAGAAAAGCTGTCCGGTTCAACCAAGTCCATTTTGACCGACAGGTCGCCGCCTCCATCTCCCAACCCCGCGAAGAATGCCAAAACGCTGATGGAACGGGAACCTCCCGCACCTGACACGTCCACCGATGCTGTTGGCGTGTCGTCCACCACGTCCGGCCGAGGAAAATTGCATTGAAACCGCTCGCCCACGGCCACGTGGGCCTGACCCGGCGTGAAATTCAGAAAGTCAGGCAGATTATTCGCGTTTTTCAGTTCAGCGAGCTGACAAACCTCCTCTGCCTGCACATTGCTTGCCAGCAACATGCCAAAGGCAACGACCAATGATCTCACGGTTGAGCGTCTCATCAGATTTCTCCCCGCGGTTGTCCCGAGAACATGGCCCTCGAGAGCAGATAGAAGGCTGGCAAGGTCGCCAGTGCCAGGCAAAGGCCTTGGTTGGTGACTATGTCCCGCGCAGAGCTGAAGTCAACGGAACCACTCGCCAGCACCTCGAACGCTCTCAGACGCGCTCCATAGGCAAAAAACAGCGAGAGCGTGATCAGTACGACAAAAGCGACCGCAGCCGCCGCTTCGCTCCAACCATGCAGTATTGTGGAGCCTTGGTCGCCAGGCCTCAGTATGAACCCCAGCAGAACCACCAGCCCGAAGGCCAAGCTGGTCAGGAAGGTCAATGCCTGGTCCAGCGACTGTGAGGTGGCCGCCGCGCGATCTGCCAGGCGCCAAGAGCTGGGATCAGCGAGGGGCAAGACATCTGGAGGCGACAACACGGCGGCGCCAAAACGCCAGAAGCCAAGGATCAGCAAAGCCTGCACAATGAATATCACCACCACGGGCCATTTTCGCATTCACACAAATCCTCTCCGTAGAAACGCGTTGGCAACCTAGCCGCCCGGCCTTGCCAATCCTCCTCGCCGTCGAACTGCACTTTCCTGGGAGCGGGTTGGCGATGGGGATGGGGTTAGTGTGAACACTGTAGCGCTGGTCTGGTAAAGCTAATGAACCGACTGGTGGTCCGCCAAGCCCATAAATTCGCCTACTACGGCAGGACAGGCGAAAGTCTTGCATTTGTGCAAAAACACTTCGCCACACGGACCGAACCCGGGCTGATAATCCCGGCGATGGTCGGTCGCATTCACCAGCGGGAAGCCGAAAACAAGGAGGCCAGAACCTCGGCAGGCTGGCACGCGCTGCTCTCGCCAAATTTTCGCAGCACGAACTGACTTGGTAAGCGCGCAGTGCTGTCGCTGCCACGCCTTCAGGCAGCACGCCAGCCTAACTTGCGATCGGTCTGAATTCGCAGAATCCTTGAGCAGACTTGTGCATAGCTCATTGTTCTTTCTAAGGTAAATCACAAGCCACAACCGGAATGGTGGAGCCAAATGACATGCCGGGCATCTTCATGGCCAGGCGGGTGCCGAGCTGCGGAACACCGTCGATCCTGGAAAAGTTGCTTTATCCCCTGGTTGGAGGCAAGAGTTGTTGGCCGCCGGCCTTGCCGGCGCCATCGGTCTGATCGCCGTTACGCCTTGGGTCCGGCCAAAGCGCCGGAGACCTTGAGGCCATCGATAAAGGACAGGATGCGCGGCACGACCAGGTCGGCCATTTCGGCATGCGGGTAATGCCCGGCGCCGTCCACGATCATGGTTTCGGCCTTGAGCTTGCCGGCCAGCATACGGGCTTCTTCAATAGCATCGGCAAAGTCGGGGTCCTTCGTTCCCATCACCACCAGCGAGGGCACCGTGGTCTTGTCGAGAATGGCAGCGGTGTCGGCCTTGGAGAGCGAGAGCATTGCCAGCAGGGCCTGCATGCGACCGGGCTCGCGCAGGTTGGCAGATATTGCAGCCTTGATCTGGGCATGGTCGGCTGGCTTGTGGGAGGGGAAGAGGCTGTCCCAGTACATGGTCCAGAACGCGACGCGCCAGGGTCCGGCAAAGCCGATCTTGAGCGCCAGTTTCTGCACGAAAGAGGCTTCGAGATCCCGCACGATCGGCCCCAGCAGCACCACGCCATTGACCTGTTCCGGGGCATCCTGCGCGGCCCAGAGAGCCGAGCCGGCCGCAAAGGAATTGCCCATGATGGTGGCAGGACCGGCGCCGAGGTGCATGAGCACGGCGACGGCGTCACGGCCGACGGCGCGAGCCGAAAAATCGCTCCATTTCGCAGAGCTTTCGCCGAAGCCACGGGCATCCATAGTGATGACGCGGTAGCCGGCCTGCTGCAGTGCCGGCTGGATCAGGCGATATTCGGAGCGCAGGTCGCCCATGCCGGGAATGGCAAGGATTGTGGGGCCGTTGCCGCCGGTGTCTTCGAACGCGATCTGGCCGCCTTCGTGAGAAAGGAACTGGGTCGGGTTGGCTGTGTTGATCATGGCGCAAGCTCTCTCTGGTTTCTCAGGTCGCTGGCCTCGCCGCGATCTGCGTTGTTGACCCCATCAATGTAACTACCCTAATTTCGAATGGTAATTGAGCAAGACAGGATAGCCTCGTTCCAAAAATGGATAGCCTCGACTGGGCCTTATTGCGCTCGTTCCTCGCCGTGGTGGAAGGCGGCTCTCTCTCCGCCGCAGCCAAGAGCATGGGCGCGACCCAGCCAACCTTGAGCCGGCACATCAGGGAGTTGGAGAGGGCTCTGGGGGTCATACTGTTCACCCGCTCGGCGCAGGGGTTGGACCCGACAAAGGCGGCCCTGGGTCTGGTCGACGACGCCCGGGCCATGGGGGCGGCGGCAGAAGCA
>CAXBKI010000184.1:0-6112 GCA_963975955.1 uncultured Devosia sp. | reverse complement strand
AAGGCATCCGGGTCGCCTTGGCGGGGGCGCCAAATGTCGGAAAATCCAGCCTGCTCAATGCTTTAGCGCGGTCGGACATTGCCATTGTAACCGATGAGGCAGGTACGACCCGCGATGTGCGCGAGGTGCCGCTGGATATCAATGGTCAGCTTTACATCCTCGTGGACCTGGCCGGCTTGCGAGAAACTGATAGCAAAGCCGAGGCTGAGGGCGTCAGACGGGCCCGGCTGGCAATCGACCAGGCCGACCTGGTGTTATGGCTCGTTGCGCCGGACGTCACCAATGCAGATGCGGACGCGCCCGAACGGCGCCCAGATTTGCGCATTGGCACCAAGGCAGACATGACGCAGACAATGGGCGTCGATCTTCACGTCTCGTCGCATACGGGCGAGGGAATTGCTGACCTGCTGACCGCGATCGAAGCAAGAGGTTCGGCTCTGGCAGGCGGGGAACCGGCGTTGATCAGCAGGGAGCGCGATCGCATGGCGCTGCAGGGCGCGGTTGCATCCCTTGCCATGGCCGCGATACAGTTGAATGCACCGGAGCTCGCGGCCGAGAGTCTGCGCATTGCGTCGCAAGCTCTAGAGAGGTTGATTGGTCGCATCGATGCCGAGCGCGTACTGGATCGCCTGTTTGCCAGTTTTTGTATCGGCAAATGATTCACGTGAAACACTGTCTCGTACAGGTCCGAATTGATTCACGTGAAACACTGGCCTAATGAGGCAAGCTGGAGAATAGAGTCATGAGCGACTATGCAGTCATCGTCGTCGGGGGTGGGCATGCCGGGTGCGAGGCCGCGGCCGCCTCGGCTCGCCTGGGTGTTGCAACGGCTCTGATTACGCATAAATTTGCGACGATTGGCGAAATGAGCTGCAACCCTGCCATTGGTGGATTGGGCAAGGGACACCTTGTTCGCGAGATCGATGCGCTGGATGGCCTGATGGGACATGTGGGCGACGCCGCTGGCATTCAGTTCCGGGTGCTCAATCGGCGCAAGGGTCCTGCTGTCCGCGGGCCGCGGGCCCAGGCAGACCGAAAGCTCTACCGCCAGGCAATGCAGGTTGCCATCGCCACTCAGGCCAATCTCGATGTCATCGAGGGCGAGGTCGACGACATCGTCGTCAGCGGCGGTCATGTCAGGGGCGTGCGCCTGCTGGATGGGCGGATGTTCGATACCAAGGCGGTTGTGCTGACCACGGGCACATTCCTGCGCGGGCTGATCCATCGCGGCGAAGAGACCACTCCAGCCGGTCGTATGGGCGAGGCACCGGTTCTGGGTCTATCGACCCAACTTGAAGCCCTGGGGCTGGCGTTGGGCCGGCTCAAGACCGGTACACCGGCGCGTCTTGATGGCACGAGCATCGATTTCTCTGTCCTCGAAGAACAGCCAGGCGACACCCCGCCCGAGCCATTTTCAGCACTGACGGCAGCGATTACGACGCCGCAGGTCAGCTGCCATATAACCCGCACAACAGCACAGACCCATAAGATCATTGCCGACAATCTGCACAAGTCGGCGATGTATTCCGGTCGCATCAGCAGTCGTGGGCCGCGCTACTGTCCGTCCATCGAGGATAAGGTGGTGCGCTTTGCCGATCGCGAAAGTCACCAGATATTCCTGGAGCCCGAGGGACTCGACGACACGACGATCTACCCCAACGGGCTCTCTACTTCGCTGCCAGCGGATGTGCAGGAGGCCTTTTTGCGCTCCATGCCTGGCCTTGAGGCTGTGCGCATTGTCCGTCCTGGTTATGCCATTGAATATGACTATGTCGACCCTCGGGAACTCCGGTCGACGCTTGAGGTCAAGCGCCAGCCAGGGCTCTATCTGGCGGGCCAGATCAACGGCACGACAGGCTATGAGGAGGCGGGCGCCCAGGGATTGTTGGCGGGCGCCAACGCCGCGTTGGCCGCCACCGGCCGCGAAGCCCTGGTACTGTCACGGACGGAAAGCTATCTCGGCGTGATGGTTGATGACCTGGTGACACGAGGCGTCAACGAGCCCTACCGGATGTTCACTTCGCGGGCCGAGTTCCGGCTCCACCTGCGCGCAGACAATGCCGATCAGCGGTTGACACCCTTGGGCATTGCCGTCGGACTTGTTGGACCGGAGCGTACCGCTTTGTTTAGCGCCAAGGCAGATGCCCTCGGTAACGGCAAGACGTTGCTGACAACGCTTTCGGCAACGCCCAATGTCGCCCGCAAGGCCGGGATTGCCGTCAATGAAGACGGCAAGTCACGCTCGGCGTTCGATCTACTGTCCTACCCGGATGTCAGCACTGCCGACGTTGTTCGACTCTGGCCCGAAATTGCCGCGATCCCCGCTCCGGTCATCGAGCAATTGGTGGTAGACGCCCAATATGCCGTCTATCTGGAGCGGCAGCGCGACGATATTGCAGCTGTTCGCCGGGACGAACAGAAGCCGATCCCGGATGGCATCGACTATGACAACATTCCGGGCCTTTCCATGGAAATTCGGCAGAAGCTGGGACAGTTTCGGCCCCAGACGATAGCGCAGGCACAGGCTCTGGACGGCATGACACCGGCAGCTGTCACCCTGCTGCTGGCGGTCATCCGTCGCGGCGACCTGCGCAGGGCGAGTTGATGGCAGATTTCGCCGCCATAGCCCCTTACGCCGAGTACTTCGCGCGGCCGCTGGATCAGGTCGGGGCTGATTTGGAATCCTATGCTGTTCTGCTGCGCAAGTGGCAGGCCGTGCAGAATCTTGTTTCACGTGAAACACTGGACGATGTCTGGTGGCGGCACTTTGCCGACAGCCTGCAGGTCCTCAAGCTACTCTCCGAATCCGATCGGTCTTTCCTAGATTTCGGCAGCGGCGGCGGCCTGCCGGCCCTGCCGCTGGCCATCGCGCTGAAGGGATCGAACCGTCAGTTCACGCTCATCGAGCCTAATGGACGTAAAGTCAGCTTCTTGCGAACGGTGGCGCGGGAACTGGGGCTGCTGGTCACGGTGGAAGGGCGTCGATCCGACCAGGTTGATTCACGTGAAACACCGATTCCCGATGTGATCACCTGCCGTGCCCTGGCCTCACTGCCGCAGCTTTGTGACTGGATTTTCCCTTTCGTGGCGCCGCATACAAGGGCGATTCTGCATAAAGGGCGTGAACATGTTGAAGAACTCGCTGAAACGGTTACGCGCTGGGACGTTAACGTGGTATCAACATCCAGCGACACCGATCGAAGCGGTGTTTTGCTCACGCTCACAAATCTGAGCGCGAAAACAGTACGTTAGCGGCGAACGAGCTGGAGGCCGATAGTGGCACCCCGTATCCTGACACTGGCCAATCAAAAAGGCGGCGTGGGCAAGACCACGACAGCCATCAATCTTGCCACGGCCTTGGCTGCCGTGGGCGAACGCGTGTTGATCGTGGATATCGACCCGCAGGGCAATGCCTCGACAGGGCTTGGCATTTCCCGCACGGATCGCGATGTATCGTCCTATGACCTGCTGGTGGGCGATGCCACGGTGGCGGAGGCGGCCATCATGACCAGCGTGCCCAATGTGGCGATTGTTCCCTCCACCATGGACTTGCTGGGTGTTGAGCTGACGATCGCCGGTCATGGCGACCGGGCCTTCAAGCTCCGCAACGCCTTCAAGCAGTTGGGTGACCTGACCATCAACGACAAGCCAGTCACCTACATTCTGATTGACTGTCCGCCGTCACTTAATCTGCTGACCGTCAATTCCCTGGTGGCTGCCGATGCCGTGCTTGTGCCCCTGCAGTGTGAGTTCTTCGCCCTCGAAGGACTCAGCCAGCTTTTGCAGACGATCGAGCAGATCCGGTCCACTCTCAATCCCGGCCTGTCGATCCAGGGCGTGGTGATGACCATGTTCGACAAGCGCAATAATCTGAGCGAGCAGGTGCTGAGCGACGTGCGGAACGAAATGGGTGCCTTGGTCTATGACACTGTCATTCCGCGCAATGTGCGCTTGTCCGAGGCGCCATCCTATGGCAAGCCAGCGCTGCTTTACGATTTGAAATGTGCCGGTAGCCAGGCCTATCTGCGGCTGGCGACCGAAGTCATCCGCCGTGAGCGGCAGCTCAACGCGGCATAGGAGCCCGACCATGAACGAAAAACCTACACGTCTTGGTCGCGGGCTGGCCGCTCTCATCGGTGACATGGCGACGGTCGAGGGCGCCCGCGTTACCGAATCGGGTGGCATCAAGCGTTTGCCGGTCGATTTTATTGTTGCCAATCGCGCCAATCCGCGGCGCAGCTTCGATGACGAGCAGCTCGAGGAGCTGACCAATTCGATTCGGGAAAAGGGCGTAATGCAGCCCTTGCTGGTGCGGCCGAGCAATGATCCGAACATCTTCGAGCTGATTGCCGGTGAACGCCGCTGGCGGGCCTCGCAGCGTGCTGGTTTACATGATGTGCCGGTTATCATCCGTGATGTGGATGACAAGGAAGCGCTTGAGCTGGCCATTATCGAGAATGTGCAGCGCGCCGACCTTAATCCCCTCGAAGAAGCCATGGGCTATGGCCAACTTATCGAGCAATTCGAATATACGCAGCAGGATCTGGCTCAGGTGATCGGCAAAAGTCGCTCGCATGTCGCCAACACGCTGCGACTGCTGCGCCTGCCCGAGGATGTCCGCGAGATGGTTGCCAGTGGCTCATTGACGGCTGGGCACGCGCGAACCCTGATAACCGCCGAGGATCCGGCGACGCTGGCGCGGCAGATTGTGTCGGGGGGCCTGTCTGTGCGTGATGCGGAGGCGCTCAGCCAGCAGCGCGATATTGCGGGGACCAAGAAGCCGAGCGCGTCAGCCGGCGAGCGCGATGCCGATACTGTGGCGCTTGAGCGCCGTTTGTCGGATGCCTTGGGGCTGTCCGTGTCGCTGTCGCATGGGGAGCGGGGCGGCAAGCTGGAGATCCGCTACAAGACGCTGGAGCAACTTGACGGCATCTGCCTCAAGCTGACAGGCTACAGCAACTAGTTTCACGTGAAACGCTGTCGGCGCCTAGTGCGCCGCAGCCATCATGCAGAGCGCTAGCAGGGTGCGGCGCAGGGCAGTCTCGCTCAAGGCCGGTCGCCGCCTGGTGTCGGCCGTTGTCTGCAGGATCCGAGCGCTGGCTGTTGCCAGGGCAGCATCGCTCCACAGGCGCAATTGCTGCTCCAATGCGCCAATTCGAGAAAAATGGGGTCTCGGCCGCTGGCTCTCGAGCACGGCTCGCGGCGATTTTCCGGCGTCAACATCGCCACGCCAGCGGCGCAGATTGGCGAAGTGAATCGTGCACATCGCCAGGAGGCGCTGCGGGTCGACGGCGGAAGACAACGCCCGATTGAGGGCCAGCTCCAGCCTTTCGGCGTGTCCGCCGCCCGTCGCGTCCAGAATCGCGTCCACCACGAGCATGCCATTGTCCGCGCACAGCAGTATGACGTCGTCCCGGGTAAGCTGCTTGCTGGCAGCGGCGTAAAGGCACAGTTTTTCGAGCTCGCGGCGGGTTATTTCGCGATCATTGCCCAAAATCTCCCGCAGGGTCGCCACCACGTCGGGGTCAATGCGGATGGCCTGCTGGTTGAATGTCTCGCGAATAAGGGCCTGCAGAGCCTCGTCACTGTCGGGGTAGCAGGGCAGTGCCCTGCCGTTGCGCGCGGCCTCCACCAGGGCGCGCAGCGCATCCTTGGGGGTCAAATTGCCGGCCTCGAGGACGATTGCAGCGCCCTTGAGGTCGTCGCGCAGCTCCGTCAGCGTCATGACCAGTGATTTGCCTGCCCCCCGCACCCGTACGATGCGCTTGCCGCCAAACAGGGAAATGGTCTTGGCTTCGACAGCCAGGATGGAGGGATCGGCCTCCACCTCAGCGCCGTCAAGCGTGACGAGGCTGGCCGATTCGGGGTCGTCGCCACTGAGCTTGCGGATCAGGCGCTGCGCGGTTTCGCGGACCAAGCCAGCATCGGGGCCATAGGCCAGAAAAATGCCCTCATCGACATCCGGCCTGGCAACAAACCGCGCTACTTCATGGGCCTTGAGTGCCGTCATCAGCGGGTCGCGGCGGCCAAAAGGGCCAGGCGCAATGACTCAGCGACGCTTCTGGCCGCGCGTTCCCCGGCTTCCTGTGCGGCCGCGCTATCGCCCAATACC
>CAXBKI010000183.1:0-6124 GCA_963975955.1 uncultured Devosia sp. | reverse complement strand
AACCCCAATACCTGCGGGCTGTTCGAGCCGCAGGTGATCGAGATCGCCAGGGCCGTCCATGATGCCGGTGCGTTCTTCTACTGTGATGGTGCCAATTTCAACGCCATCATGGGCGTGGTGCGGCCGGGGGATCTGGGCATCGACGCCATGCACATCAATCTGCACAAGACCTTCTCGACGCCCCATGGCGGCGGTGGGCCGGGTGCGGGGCCGGTGGTGCTGTCGGCCGCGCTGGCGCCGTTTGCGCCGGTGCCTTTCGTCCGCAAGGGCGCTGATGGCCTCGAACTGGTGGAGCACGCCGAGAGTGGCGAGCTGGGCCGCATCACCGCGTTCCAGGGCCAGATGGGCATGTATGTCCGCGCGCTCACCTATATGCTCAGCCATGGTGGCGACGGGCTGGCTCAGGCCGCGCAGGATGCCGTGCTCAACGCCAACTACATCAAGGCGCGGCTGCAACATGTGTTCTCGGTGCCGTTCCCGGATTATCCGACCATGCATGAAGCGCTGTTCGACGACAGTTTCCTGGCAGGCACGGGTGTTACCACGCTCGACTTCGCCAAGGCGCTGATCGACGAGGGCTTCCACCCCATGACCATGTATTTCCCGCTGGTGGTGCACGGCGCCATGCTGATCGAGCCCACCGAGAGCGAGAGCAAGCAGACGCTGGATAATTTCTGCGACGTGATGGAAGAGCTGGCGCTCGACGCGAAAGCGGGCAATGCGACCCGCTTTACCAGTGCGCCGCTCAATGCGCCCCGCCGCCGCCTCGACGAGACGCGCGCCGCGCGCTCGCCCATCCTCAAATGGGAACGCCCCCAGGCGATGCCCCAGGCAGCCGAATAAGACAAAGGGCCCGTGGAGCAATCCACGGGCCCTGGTCATTCAGACATGCCGAAGCAGGCTAATTGCGGGTATCGAAGCCGACCCAGATGATGATCTCCTCACCGCCCAGATAGGGGATGGCGACATTGTCGATCACCTTGACGAAGTCGGCGGAACGGGCCGGCGCGGCGATGGCCACCGGAACGGTATATTTTTCAGAGAAGATGGCCTGGCCGTCGCGTTCCACGGCAAACCGGATCGGGGCATTGACCGAGGTCTGCTTGCCCTGGGGACCGAGCAGGATGCGGCCCGTGACGCCCATATTGACCGTAATCAGGCCGTTGGACACCACGCAGTTGCGGGTGGTCTCGTCGATCACGCCCTGATATTGCAGCGACTTGGGATCGCCCACCTTGCCACCACCATAGTAGAACATGGCTTCGCTGCCCGGGCGCACGCGGATCGGCGGACATTGTGTGGCGATGGCCGGCAGGGCATTGGTCTGGGCCTGGGCCACGGCCGCGGGTGTGGGCGTGGCGTTCTGCAGCGTCTGGTTCTGAGCGGCATTGCCGCCGCCAAACATGCTGCCCATCGAGCAGCCGGCGAGCAGAACGGCAGCGACAGCGGCAGTGGACAAGCGCAGTGCCAAGGGCGTGAATGTGGTCATCAGCAGATCTCCTGGCGCGATGTTAACCGTTGGCGGCTTCAAGGGCCATCAGAATAGCGGGCGCGCCGCTGGCACCCACCCCCGGACCGTCCTCGACAAAGACATCCTGCACAACGCCGTCACGGATCAGCACGGCCGCGCGCGCCAGGCGCGGGCCCATGCCGGCGCCGGTCAGATCCAGACCAAGGCCAAAGGCCTTGGCCATCGCGCCATTGCCGTCGGCCAGGAAGTCGATGCTGCCCAGGGCGCCGGTGGCTTCCGCCCAGGCCTTCATGACGTGGTGATCGTTGACCGAGGCACAGACGATGCGGTCGACGCCTGCCGCCCGGAGTTTGCTCTCATTGGCCAGAAAGCCGGGCAAGTGGTTGACGTGGCAGGTGGGCGTGAAGGCACCCGGAACGGTGAACAGCACCACCAGGCCCTGCCCCAGCACGGCGTCGGTGGTCGTGTCGGAAATGCCATCAGCGTTGACGAGCTTGGTCGGCACTGAAGGTAGCGGATTGCCGCGTTCAATCATATTTCAATGGGCCCTATGAGTTTGGCCGCCCGGGGGCAGCACTTCGCCTCGCTCAACACGTGTCCGGAATATGCGGCTTTGACCCCGCAGACAAGGCCTTGCTGGCCTTTCTCCGTGCGCTCTCTAGTCGGCCGGCGTCAGCTCGACATGGCGGTCGATTTCAAACGCGCCCATATCCGTCATGAAAGTGAGTTCGACTGGCTGGTCCGCCAGATCCTCCTCACCAGGCTGCCCCAGCACCGGGATGAGCACTAGGTTTGGTTCCGGGCTTTTTTGCGGCGCGCCAAATGCCGGCATGCCGCTGGCTGTCGCGGCAATCAGCGACTGCGGATCGACCGCCGCGTTGGTGACGGGCACCTCGAGCATGCCGGTCTTCGCGTCATAGACGACATTGCCGATCGGCGCGGCAGCGCTGTCCCAGTCGATGGGCGCCCGCGCCAGCGCCTGGCGCAGGCGCAGCCCGTTGGCGCGGTCAGGCGTGGCATCGGTCAGGTCCAGGGAGAAGTGCGCCTGGGCCGGCACGCAGATATCGGAACAGATGCCCAGCACCGCTGCCATTTCGGCATGGCTGGCGTCCGGGGCCAAAGTCACCTCGATGGGCAATACGGTGGGGCCGTAATAGACGTAGTCGGCATAGCCGTCCTTGATGTCCAGCCGGGGATAGGGCCACAGGATTTCGTGGTCGAGCACGCCCGCCGACCCGCTGAAATCGAGTTCGGTCGGCAGGCCGGTTTCGCCCGGCACGCGCCAATAGGTCTTGGTATGGGCCGGCATGTCGATCTCGAGGCCCAGCAGCATTTTGCCGTCGGCGCCGGGCTGCCCGGTGCTGATCAGCCTGAGCTTGACGCCGGGGGCAATGTCCTGCCACGGCGTTTCGCCGGCCAGGGCGGGCCGGACCAGCAGAGCGAGGGTAAGAGCGAGGAACATTGGACGCATGACATGGCAATAGCGCAGCTGGGTGTGAAGAAACAGCTACGGCTGCATCAGGTCTTCGTGAAAGCAAGTGCGCCGGTTTACGCCGCTGCGAACTTGGCAGACCGGGCGCAGCGGCCTACAATGCAGCCATGAAATCGCTTGAAGGACAGTTTCTGATTGCCATGCCGGACATGGAGGATGAACGCTTTGCACAAAGCGTCATCCTGCTGGTTGGGCATGGGGACGAAGGCGCGATGGGCCTGGTGGTCAATCACGAACTGGAGCATCTGCGTTTTGCCGATGTCATCGACGAACTCGACCTTGGTGATCCGGACAGCGTCATCCGCTTGCCCGACGCGATCCGGCAGCGCGCGGTGATGCGCGGCGGTCCGGTCGAAAAGGGGCGCGGCTTCGTGCTGCACTCGCCCGACTACAAGAGCGGCAACACCTATCCGGTGGCTGGCGGGGTCAGCCTCACAGCAACGCTGGACGTGCTCAAGGCCGTGGCCTTCGGTCCGGCGCCGCAGGCGTCGCTTTTCGCGCTGGGCTGCTGCGGCTGGAGCCCGGGGCAGCTGGAAGGCGAGATCGGCAGCAATGGCTGGCTGACGGCCCCGTTCTCGCGCGAGCTGCTGTTCGAGACGCCGGTCGAGCAGCGCTATGACGCCGCCCTTGCCAGCCTGCACATCACCCGGGCCACGTTGAGCCCGGATGCCGGGCACGCCTAGCGGCCCTGTTGCGCGGCCAGCTTCTTGCCGAATTCCGGTCCGGTCATTGCCGCGCCAAAGGCATAGCCCTGGGCATAGCGGCAATTGAGCGTGCGCAGCCGGTCGAGCTCATCCTGGCTTTCCACGCCCTCGGCAATGACCATCAGGTCCAGGTCGCTGGCCAGCGTCACGATCGACTTGATGATGGGCGCCTGGGTGTGGGCGATGCCATTGCCTTCGCTCAGTTTGACGAAGGGCTGCGGGATCTTGATGGTGTCGAATGGAAAGCGGTGCAGATAGCTCAGCGATGAGTGGCCGGTGCCGAAATCGTCGAGCGCCAGGCCCAATCCGAGATCGCGCAGCGCCTGCAGCACATAGGCGGAATGCTCCGGGTTCGTCATCACCTGGCTCTCGGTGATTTCGAGCTTGAGGTGATGGGCCAGCTGCTTGTCCTGGCTGACAAGGCTGCGCATGTCGTTGAGCAGGCTCTCGGTCGCCAGCTGGGCCGGCGACAGGTTGACCGAAATAAAGAAGTCCTCGGGCAGGCCAAAGGCCGTCATCCAGTCGCGGGCCTGTGCGGCAGATTGCTCGAAGGCGAGCCGGCCAAGCTTTTCGATCTGGCCGGAACGCTCGGCCAGCGGCACGAATTCGTCCGGATTGACCACGCCTCGTGTCGGGTGAATCCAGCGCATCAGCGCCTCGGCCCCCACCATCTGATTGGTCTGGATGTCCATCACCGGCTGGAACTGCACATGCAATTCGCCATGCTTCATGCCGCGTTCGAGGTCTTCCTCGCTGGCCCGGTTATAGGCGGCAATCGAGCGCGCCGAGGCGCGATAGGCCTCGATGCGATCCCCGCCCAGGCGCTTGGCGTAATACATGGCCAGTTCCGCGTCGCGCAGCACATCGGCTGCTTCGGCGGGATTGCTGTCATAGATCGTCACGCCGATCGAGGCCGTCAGGGTCAGGTCGCGGTCACCGAAATTGAACGGGGCCTTGAGCGCCTTGCGAATCTGTTCGGCGGTTTCGGCAATCTTGCCGGCCGCCTGTTCGGAGGCGAGGATGACCGCAAACTGGTCGCCGGTCACCCGCGCCACCGTATCGAGCGGCCGCATGATGCGCGCAATGCGGCGCGAAATGGCCAGCAGCACTGAATCGGAAGCGGCGTGCCCGATGCGTTCCTCAAGCTCCATGAAGCGGTCAATGTCGATCAGGAACACGGCAGGCTTGGTGCCGCCGGGAATGCGCGCCCGTACCAGCGCCCGTTCCAGCCGGTCCAGGAACAGCTGCCGGTTGGGGAGACCGGTCAGGCTGTCATGGACGGCGTCGTGCATCAGCCGTTCGCGCGAGGCGCGGTCTTCGGTGACATCCTGCAGCGTGCCGACAATGCGGTTGACCTGGCCGTCGCCGCCCAGCACGGGTTTCACCCGCATGCGGAAGGCGCGGTAATTGCCGTCATGGCTGGCGATGCGCATATCGGCGGAAACCTTGCCGCGCCGCAGTTCGACCAGCGTGTCAAACGCGGTTCGGAAACGGTCGCGGTCATCGGGATGGACGCGATCGAGCCAGAACTTGATCGCGCCCCTCAGGGCCCCGCGCTTTTCGCCCAGGCGCACGGCCAGTTCGTCGCTCACGGCCACGCGGTCGCGCTCGATATTCCAGTCGAAGACAAAATCGCCCGAGCCGGTCAGCGCCAGCGCCCGGCGTTCGACCTCGGACAGCGTGCCGATGGTGACCTGACCTTCGGAAAAGGCGTGTTGCACGGCCGTAAAGCCGAGCAGCATGACGATCAGCACCAGCCCGCCCCCCACGGCAGGTTGCGCCACATCATTGGAGACGCGCCCCGAAACCACCAGCCAGGCGTAGAACAGCCAGGCGATGACGATGATCCAGGTGGGCACCAGCAGGACGGCGCGGTCATAGCCACGCAGGGCCAGCAGCAGGATCAGGAAAAAGCCCGAAAGACCCAGCAGGGCCAGCACCAGCCGCGCAATGGTGGCGGCAATGGCCGGCTCGAAGAAGGCAAAGCCGAACAGCGCCAGGAACAATGCGGCAAGGCCCAGGGCGAGATGGACGAAGCGCAAATGCCAGCGGTGCAGATTGAGATAGATAAACAGGAATCCGGCCAGAGCCGTGGCGATGCCGGCCTCGGCGGCAGCCCGCAGCGGCTGCACCCCCGTGGCCGACAGCCCCAGCAGGCGACCGAGCACCCCGAAGTCGATCAACAGATAGGTCAGCACGGCCCAGGCGACGGCGGCGGTGGCAGGGAACACGCCGCGCCCCTTGACCACGAACATGATGGTCAGAAATACCGCGGCAAGCGAGGCAACGCCCAGCACCACGCCGCGAAACAGGGTGAAGGAGTTGACATAGTCGCGATAGGCATTGGGTTGCCAGAGGTAGAGTTCGGGCAGGCCCGCGCCGTTCAGCTCGGCGACAAAGGTCACGGTCGCCCCGGGGTCGAGCGTTACCTCGAAAACGTCGGCGTCGGCATCGGCC
>CAXBKI010000182.1:0-6147 GCA_963975955.1 uncultured Devosia sp. | reverse complement strand
TCTTGCCTGTTGTCAATGCGAACGGCGGCGGGGAATGGCTCTTCCCGACAATCCGCTGCCCGCCCGCTGCCCACGACCGGCGCCTGACCGAGCTATTGCGGGACGATCTGTCGGGCCAGCGCACCTGACCAACCAGGCTGGTCGGACGGCTTGGCGACCGTCGCGTTGGCAACCTGGCCGTGGGCATATTTTATCGGCTGGGTTACTATTGGTGCTGCAGGGGCGGGAACGTTGACGACGGCAGCCCAGATCCCCATTGCCGAATTCGCCGGCTCGCACGCCCGCAGAGCGATTGGGGCGCTGATGGTTTTTGGTGGGCATGGCACCACCTTGTGCTGGCCGCTGCTCGGCGCCCTTCAATCGGCGTTGCGGCGCCATCGGCACGATTTGTCGACTTCATTGCCAGCCACCGCCGGAATAGTCTGGCTGACGGGCCGCTGGCCGAGCGGGCCTGCCAGTGAGCTTTGCAATCCTCATCTTCGACAAGGGTGCATTGGCCGCCGGGGCGTTCGCCGCGATTCTCTTCGCCCCTTGCAGCGACATGGTGCTGTAGATCTCGCGGCATTGTCCCTGACGGCGCTGATCCAGCCCGCCCAATAGACATTGGCCTGCGGCTCGGCAGAAGTCATCCCGGCGGCTATCAGGGCAGGAGCATCGTCACCGATCCCACGGTAATCGCATCCAGGGCGATCTCGTCGTCATCGGTGGTCCTTGATCATAGCCGAAAAGTACTATGTGGGCTCCACTGGCGGTTTGGTTGCTGGCTGATCGTGCTTCGAGCCGTCCTTCTTGTTTCCCAGGTCATCGATATTGTCATCGGTCTGCTCGCCATCTTCGGTTTCGAGCGGGGCTGGCTTTGGCTTTTCGTCGGGCATGTGGACCTCCTATAGGTCTGGTAAATCCGCAGGTGCTTGAAAGGTTCATGCTTTTCGGATTTCTGGTCCGGCCTGATCAGGGATGGAGGGGCGCATTTGGTGAAGCCATGCATGCCGGCCAAGCCCTGCGTTGCCCCAAGGCGGAATACATCATTGGCTAACCGTAAAACTGGTTAGCCAATTAGGGGCGAATAATGAGTGATCTCATTGCCCCGACAAGGCGATGGAGGGCACCGGGCTCACTACCAACGGCACCGTTCAACACTATTGTTTTCCATAAGATACTGGCGATCCCGGCAGGACTCGAACCTGCGACCAACAGCTTAGAAGGCTGCTGCTCTATCCAGCTGAGCTACGGGACCTGAACCAGACATGTCCCATGTAGCGGATTCTGGCGCAAAAGGAAGACCGCAGGCGCATCCTATTGTTGCGCAGGGGCGGGGGGGCATGGTGGGTAGGCGGCTGTGCTGCTGCGCACGATCAGCTCCGAACTCAGCACCGTGTGCTGCGGGACACGGCTGCGCGGCTTGCCCTTGATCAGGTCAATCAGCGCTTCGGCCGCCAGCCGGCCCAGCGCCTCGCGCGGTTGCCGCATGGTGGTCAGGGGCGGCCAGATATGGGCTGCGACCGCCAGATCGTCAAAACCCACCACCGACACGTCGCGCGGACATTCCACCCCCCGCGTCCTGAGCCCCGACAGCAGGCCGATAGCGGTTTCGTCATTGGCACAAAAGACCGCGCTGGGCCGCTCGGCCAGCGCCATGAAGCGATCAGCGGCGGCCAGCCCGTGTTCCATGGCGAACCCGCCGGGGAAAACCCACTCCGGCCGCACCGGCAGCCCGGCCGCTGCCATGGCCGTACGAAATCCGCCTTCGCGCTCGACCGTCAGGACATTGCCGGCCGGCCCCTGCACATGCCCGATCCGGCGATGGCCCAGACCGATGAGATGGCGGGTTGCCAATTCGGCAGCATAGGCATTGTCCGTCAGCACCGTGTGAAACGGCGCTTGGGGAATGGCTTCGCAGGCCATGACCAGCGGAACGTTGGCCGGCGCCCCGGCCAGCACCAGCAATTGGGCAAGATCGAGCGATCCATCCAGCAGCAGCAGCCCATCGGCCCGGTTGGACAGAAAATACTCATGCAGCTTTCGCCCGCAGTCGTCGCCGGCAAACCGGTTGACCACCAGCACGCCATAACCGCGCCGTGCCGCTTCCCGTTCAATGGCATCCAGGATCGTCGAGAAGAACGGATTGCGGATGTCGGGCAGGGCCACCAGGATGGTTCGAGCCGTCCGCTGCCGCAAGGAGCGGGCTGCCTGGTTGAGGGTGTAGCCGGTGGCGCGAACGGCCTCGGCAATGCGCGCCCGGGTGCTCTCGCTTACCCGTTCGGGCCGTGACAAAGCGCGGCTCACCGTGGCCGTGGAAACCTGGGCATAACGCGCAACATCTTGAATTGTCGGTGTTTTTAGAGATCCGGTCATACCTGGCAGCGCCCCCCTTCGCTGTCGGTAACGCAATCTGTCTAAAACGATCTTGACAGGTCCGCAAGACGTGTATGAATGTAATGCAATCGATTGCAGAGAATTCGGAACACCGAAATGCAATCGATTACACGCAGTCAGCTCGGGATGTCTCACAAGAAGACAACCTTGCGGCTGACGGCTTCGCGGGAGCGTTTGGCTCCAAGTGTCGTTGGGAGGAAAATCGATGAAGAAATTTGCAGTGGTCGCCGCTATGGCTACCGCGCTACTCGGCTCGACGGCTGTTCACGCAGCCGATGTCGAAGTTGTACACTGGTGGACGTCTGGTGGCGAACAGGCCGCCGTGAAGGTCTTTGCCGACGCGCTTGACGCAACCGGCGATCACTGGGTGGATGGTGCCATCGCGCTGGGCGAAACCGCTCGCGCCACGATCATGCAGCGCGCCCTCGGTGGCGATCCACCGGATGCCGCCCAGTTCAACCCCGGCCGCCAGTATGAAGACCTGATCCAGGCCGGCCTGCTGCTCGACCTGACGCCGCTGGCTGAAGAAGAGGGCTGGAACGACTTCATCCGCCCCGACCAGATCAAGGAGCCGTGCCTCATCGACGGCAAGTGGTGGTGCGTTCCGGTCAATATCCACATGCAGAACTGGGCCTGGGCCTCGATCCCAGCTTTCACCAAGGCCGGTCTCGAAGTCCCCGTGACCTGGGATGATTATCTCGCCGACTTGCCCAAGCTCAAGGATGCCGGCGTCATTCCATTCGCCGTGGGTGGCGATGGTGGCGGCTGGCAGATCAGCCTGCTGGCCAACCAGCTGATCCTGGCCCAGCTCGGCGCCGAACAGGTCGAAAAGATCTGGAAGGACGCTGACGTGGAGCTGGCCGCGGGACCTGAAGTGCACAAGGCCTTTACCACGCTCAAGACCCTCGGCAGCTATGCCGATACCGGTTCGCCAAACCGCAGCTGGGCTGATACCACGTCCCTCGTGATCAAGGGCGACGCTGCCCTGCAGGTCATGGGTGACTGGGCCCAGGGCGAGTTCCAGCTTGCCGGCCAGAAGCCGGACGTTGACTATGCCTGCCTGCTTGGCCCGCTGGTTGCCGAGCCGAAACATGTCCGCACCGGCGGCGATATCTTCGTGTTCTTCAAGCAGAACGATGCCGATGTCGAACGCGCCCAGCTTGAACTGGCTTCGCTCATGGTCAGCCCCGCTGTCCAGGCCAAGTTCAACACGGCCAAGGGTTCGGCTCCGGTCCGCGACGATGTCGACATGTCGCTGGCCAATGACTGCATGAAGAAGGCCATCGGCGTCCTGTCCCAGCCTGACGCGGTTGTTCCCGACACCAACCAGTGGCGGAACGAGGCGTTCACGACGGCGCAGAACGCCATCTTCTCCGACCTGATCTACAACGCTGACACCACTCCCGAAGCGGCCCAGGCGCAGTTCGTCGATCTGCTCCAGAACGCCGACTAACACCATCACACGCAGCGGCAGTCCCGGCATTCGGGGCTGCCGTTGTCTTGTGGCGATGGCTCTTTGTGGAATTTGGGAGATTAGCGCGTGACGAATGTTCTTACGCATGACGAACGGCTTGAATCTGAGAGGATAAGAAAAAAGGCGCGCTATCGCCGCTTCTTGACCCGGCTACCGGCAATCATCGGCACCTTGCCAATGGCCGCCGTCGCCATCGGCGTCTTCGTCATCGGCATCGCCTTTACGGTGGTGCTGTCATTCACCAACACCAAGCTATTTCCCGACTACAATCTGGTCGGCTGGATGCAGTACAATCGGCTGTGGTCGACGGCGCGATGGGTGGAATCCGTCAAGCACATCTGGTTTTACGGCTTCGGTCTGATCACCATCAGTCTCGTGCTGGGCTATCTGCTCGCCGTGGCCATGGACCAGCGGATCCGCGGCGAAGACGCGTTCCGCACGATTTTCCTCTATCCCTTTGCGCTCTCGGCGGTGATCACCGGTCTGGTGTGGAACCTGATGCTCGATCCGATCTGGGGGCTGCAGGCAGCCGTCCGAAGCTGGGGCTTTGCCGACTTCACCTTTGCCCCGCTCGCTGACGGCAATACGGCCCTGCTGGGCATGATCGTGGCCGCCGTCTGGAACGGCGTCGGCGTCACCATGGCGATCCTGCTTGCGGGACTGCGGGGCGTCGACGAAGAAATCTGGAAGGCTGCCAAGATCGACGGCATTCCCGCCTGGCGAACCTATCTGCAGATCATGCTGCCGATGATGCGCGGGGCTGTCGCGACTGCCCTGATCCTGCTGACGGTGGGGGCGGTACGAACCTTTGACATCGTCATCGCCATGACCGGTGGCGGCCCCGGCATCGCCACGCAGATGCCCGCCACTTACGTTATCGACAGCATCAACGCCCGCAATGTCGGCCACGGCATGGCTGCGGCCGTTTGCATGCTCCTGCCAATTCTGGCGCTGATCCTGCTGCAGGTAGGGTTCCGTCTTCGCGCCAACCGTCGGAGCCAGGCTCAATGACCAATCAATCTGCATCCGACGCCATGGTCGGGCCGCGTGGCCCCAAACCCAGGCACATGACTCCTGGCCGTGCCGGCATCTATGCCTTCCTGATCATCTCGGCGATCTTCTTTCTCATCCCGCTCGGGGTGATGGTAATGACGTCGATGAAGTCGATGGAGGAGATCCGCGGCGGCAATATATTCGCGCTGCCGATGCGCCCGACCTTTGACTACTGGGTCAAGGCCTGGAGCAGTGCCTGCACGGGCCGCGACTGTTTCGGCCTGGCCCCGGGTTTCTTCAACTCGGTCAAGATCACCGTCATTTCGGTGCCGGTCTCCATCCTGGTGGCGATGCTCAGCGGCTATGCCCTGAGCTTCTGGAAGTACAAGGGTTCGGAGATCTTCTTCACCATCCTCGTGTTCGGCGCCTTCGTGCCCTACCAGGTGCTGGTCTATCCGATCATCTTCGGGCTCAGCCGCATGGGTCTGTTCGGCACGCTGCCGGGCATCGTGCTGGTGCATACCGTGTTCGGCATGCCTATCCTCACGCTGCTGTTCCGCAATTTCTTCGGCTCGCTGCCCATGGAACTGTTCAAGGCAGCGCGCGTCGACGGTGCTGGATTCTGGCGCATTTTCTTCTCGATCATGATGCCCATGTCGGTTCCGATCACCATTGTCGCAGTGATCCTGCAGGTGACCGGCATCTGGAACGACTTCATTTTCGGCCTGGTCTTTGCCGGCCATGAAAATCTGCCGATGACGGTTCAGCTCAACAATATCGTGCGCACCTCGACCGGAACGGTCGAATACAGCACCAACATGGCGGCAACCGTGCTCACGGGCGCGGTACCGCTGATCGTCTATTTCGTGTCCGGTAAATGGTTCGTCCGCGGTATCGCCGCCGGCGCGGTGAAGGGTTAAGCAGATGCAACACAGTGTTTCCATCCGGGATCTGTCGCTCAATTTCGGCAGCGTCAAGGTGCTCCAGCATCTCGATCTCGACATCGCACAGGGCGAATTCATCGTCCTGCTCGGCCCCTCGGGCTGCGGCAAGTCGACCTTGCTCAACTGCATCGCCGGCCTGCTCGACGTGTCGGACGGCCAGATCTTCATCGGTGGCAAGAATGTCACCTGGGAAGAGCCCAAGGACCGCGGCATCGGCATGGTGTTCCAGTCCTACGCGCTCTATCCGCAGATGACGGTGGAGCGTAATCTGAGCTTCGGCCTGCGCGTTGCCGGCATGCCCAAGGCCGAAATCGAAAAGCGCGTCGCCCGCGCCGCCGAAATCCTGCAGATGCAGGCGCT
>CAXBKI010000181.1:0-6154 GCA_963975955.1 uncultured Devosia sp. | reverse complement strand
TCCGCCCTGGGTGCGCTGCAATCCTGGCTGGTCAACCCTACTGAACATGCCGCCAGCGTCTCGCTCAAACTGGCCGAAGTGCTTGGCGCCGACAGCCAGAGCCCGGAACTGTCATTCGCGCGCGAAATGCTTGACGACTGGATTGCCGACGAGGCCCGCAAGGCTGCGATGCAGCCGGGCGCGCGGATGCGCCTTGCCTCCGCCAACGAGCTATGGGACAAGGCGCACAGCCTTTTTGCCGATGCTGACGCTATCAATCTGGATATGAAACAGACCCTCATCGCCATCTTTGATGCGATCAGGAAACACGTATCCATGACCATCCCCGTTTCTGCCGAGACCCTATGACCGACAAGCCCTTCTACGTCACGACCGCGATTTCCTATCCCAATGGCGTGCCCCATATAGGTCATGCCTATGAGGTGATTGCCACGGACGCGATTGCCCGCTTCAAGCGCCTTGAAGGGCGCGAGGTCTATTTTCTGACCGGCACCGACGAGCACGGCATCAAGATGGTGCAGACCGCTGCGGCGCAGGGCGTTACCCCGCGCGAGCTCGCTGATCGCAACGCCGCCGAGTTCAAAAAGCTCGCCGAAGCGCTCAACATCTCCAATGATGACTTCATCCGCACCACCGAACAACGCCACCACGACTCTGCCCAGGCGATCTGGAAGAAGATGGCCGCCACCCAGAATGGCGACATTTTTCAGTCGACCTACAAGGGCTGGTATTCGGTGCGTGACGAAGCCTATTTCGATGAGGACGAACTCACCGAGAAGAACGGCAAGCGCTTTGCCCCATCCGGCGCCGAGGTCGAATGGGTGGAAGAGCCCACCTATTTCTTCCGCCTCTCGGCCTATCAGGACAAGCTGCTGGCGCTCTACGAGTCCAATCCCGATTTCATCGCCCCCAGGGAGCGCCGCAATGAGGTCATCTCCTTCGTCAAGGGTGGCCTGAAGGATCTCTCGATCTCACGCACCACCTTCGACTGGGGCATTCCGGTGCCGGACGCACCGGGCCATGTGATGTATGTCTGGGTCGATGCGCTGACCAATTATATCAGCGGCCTGGGCTTTCCCGACGAAGCGGCCGAGCTGTTCACCAAATTCTGGCCCGCCGATCTGCACGTTATCGGCAAGGACATTATCCGCTTCCATACCGTCTATTGGCCCGCCTTCCTGATGAGCGCCGGTATCGAAGTGCCCCATCGCGTCTTCGCGCACGGCTTCCTCACCGTCGACGGTCAGAAGATGAGCAAGTCGCTGGGCAATGTCATCGACCCGTTCGCGCTGATCGAGGAGTTTGGCGCCGATGCGCTGCGCTACTTTTTGCTGCGCGAAGTCTCGTTCGGCAATGATGGCGACTATAGCCGCGAGAAGATCACCAACCGCGTCAACGCTGACCTGGCCAACAATCTGGGCAATCTGGCGCAGCGCTCTCTCTCGATGATCAACAAGAACTGCGATGGCAAGGTGCCCACCCTGGGCGAGCTGACCGCCCCCGAGCTCGAGCTGATCAGGGAAGTTGATGAAGCTCTCCTTGCCGCCAGCAAGGCGATGGACGAGCAGCTCATCCACGAGGCCAGTGGCGCCATCATCGCGGCGCTGAGCTCGGCCAATAATTACTTTGCCGGGCAGGAGCCCTGGGCGCTCAAGAAGACCGATCCGGCGCGGATGGCAACCGTCCTCTATGTCACGGCCGACACCGTGCGGCGCCTGACCATTCCCATGCTGGCTTTTGTCCCTGCATCGGCAAGCCGCTTGCTCGACCAGCTGGCAGTGCCCGAAGCTGAACGCCTGCTGGCTCATGCCGGCGTGCCCAACAGGCTGGTGGCCGGAACGGACTTGCCGGTGCCGCAGGGGGTCTTCGCCCGTATCGAGCGCAAGGCGGTATAGCCATGCTGATCGATAGCCACTGCCATCTCGACTTCGAGGCCCTGGCCAATGACATTGAGGGCGTGATGGCCCGCGCCGCCGCTGCCGGGGTGACCGGCATGGTGACGATATCCACACATGTGGAGAAGTTTTCCACATACGCCGCCCTTGCGGAACGTTTCGAGAACGTCTGGTGCTCGGTTGGAACCCATCCCCACCACGCCGACGAGGAACTTCATATCACGACGGATGATCTTGTCCGGCTAAGTGCCCATCCGCGCTGCGTTGCCATCGGCGAGGCTGGTCTGGACTACTTCTACGACAACGCCCCGCGCGAGGCTCAG
Source organism: uncultured Devosia sp. (assembly GCA_963975955.1). Taxonomy (GTDB): domain Bacteria; phylum Pseudomonadota; class Alphaproteobacteria; order Rhizobiales; family Devosiaceae; genus Devosia. Next base: position 3,936 of record CAXBKI010000181.1, on the reverse strand, counting down.
GCCACCGGACTTCGTCGCCACATCGCCGCCGCTCGGATCACCGGTCTTCCACTGGTTATCCACAGCCGCAAATGCGACGACGACATGGCAGCGATCCTGACCGAAGAGGCCGGGCAGGGGGCATTTCCCTTCCTGCTGCACTGTTTCACCGCCACCCCAGATCTGGCCCGCACCGCGCTCGATCTTGGCGGCTACATCTCTTTTTCGGGCATCATCACCTTCAAGAACGCCGAAGAAATCCGCGAGGTCGCCAGGTTCGTGCCCGCCGATCGCTATCTGGTTGAAACCGATGCGCCCTATCTTGCGCCCATCCCGCACCGCGGCCAATCCAACGAACCCAGCTTCGTGCGCCACACGGCCGAAAAAGTCGCCGAGGTGCGCGGCATCACTCTCGAGCAGCTTGGCAGCGAGACCACGGCCAATTTTGCCCGCCTGCTTGCCAAAACCGGGCTGGCCTGATCCATGCCGGACGCTCAGCGGATCATCGCCACCATTCTGGGCTGTGGCTCATCGGGCGGCGTCCCGCGCGTCGGCAATGTCTGGGGCGCCTGCGACCCCGAGGAGCCGCGCAATCGCCGCCGCCGCTGCGCCTTGCTGATCGAAGGCTGGTCCGATGGGATCGAGGCCCCAACCCGTATTCTGATCGACACCGGCTGTGACCTGCGCGAGCAATTGCTCGACGCCAATGTCGAACGTCTGGACGCGGTGCTCTACACCCACGAGCACGCTGACCACACTCATGGCATTGACGATCTGCGCGTGTTGGCTTTGCACAATCGCAAGCGCGTCGACGTGTATTTTTCGGCGGAGACCGGCGCCCGGCTGGTCGAAGCCTTCGGCTACTGCTTCAAGACAGCGCCGGGCAGCGACTACCCCCCCATTCTCGATCCGCACGAGATTGCGCCCGGCGAGGTGCTCGCCATTGATGGCCCGGGAGGGCGGATCAGCGTGACCGTGTTCGAGCAGCACCATGGCAATATAAGCTCGCTCGGCTTCCGCATTGCCAACCTGGCCTATTGCTGCGACCTGTCAGGCTTTCCCCAGCAGTCCTATCCCGCCATTTCCGGGCTCGACCTGTGGATCATCGATGCACTGCGGCCAACGCCGCATCCCAGCCACCTCAGCCTGCCTGAAACCCTGCAGTGGATCGACCGCTTTGCGCCGCGCCAGGCCGTGCTGACCGATCTGCATATCGATCTGGACTACGCCCAGCTCGAAGCCGAAACGCCGCCACATGTGACGCCGGCATTTGACGGCATGCAGATTGATGTCCTCGGCGGCACGATCCTGAACAGGTAGGGCTCCCTTCCTCTCCAACAGGAGAGGAAGATCCCGCTGCTTGGCGTCTACCGGAATGCCGGGATCACGTGGCGGCCATAGCCGGCAATGATCTCTTCTTCGTCGCCGCTGTCGAGATAGATGTTGAACTGGGTGATGCCGGCAGCCTTGAGCGCGTGCATCTTGGCGATGTGCTCGTCCGGTTCGCCCAGCACGCAGAAATTCTCCACCACATCGGGCGTGATGAAGTCGAGGAACGGGTTATCTGCCTGGCCGTGCTTGGAGTAATCGTAACCGCGGCGTTTCTCGATATAGCTGGTCAGGCTGGCCGGCACCTTGTCGCTGTCGGCGCCATATTTTTCAACAATATCAGCCACATGATTGCCCACCATGGCGGGGAACCACTTGGTGGCTTCAATGGCTCGGGCCTTGTCGCCGAAATAGGCAGGCGCTGCCGCCATCGAGCGGTATTTGCTCATGTCGCGCCCGGCGGCCTTGCCGGCCTCAAGGCACTGATCGGTGAACCACTTGCATAGCCCCGGATCAGCCAGCTGCAGCACAACTCCATCGGCGCTCTGCCCCGCGGTCTTGAGCGCCAGGGGACCATAGGCGGCGATCCAGCTGGGCATGTCATGGCCGACTGCCCAAGGGAACTTCACCGGCTCGTCGATCTCGCCATAGGTGACTTCCTCGCCGCGCACCATGGCGCGGGTCTTTTCGATGAATTCGGCAACGCGGGCCAGGGTCGCCGGCTTCTTGCCCATTACGCGCCGCGAACTGTCGCCGCGACCGACGGCTAGATCGAACCGGCCGCCGCTCTGCTTGGAAAGCGAGCCGAACAACGAGGCAGCCACCGACCAGTCGCGCACATCAGGGTTGGTCACCAGCGGCCCGAACCGCATCTTGCTGGTGTGCTCCATGCACATGGCAATGGCGGCATAGCAATCACGCCAGAGAATGTGTGAATCGTAGAACCAGCAATAGCTGAAGCCGGCATACTCAGCCGCCCGGACCAGATAGCGCGCCCGTTCGGGTTCGATGAAACCCTTGAAGGTGATGCCGAATTCCATAGAACCCTCCGCCTGTCATTCGGTCAGAAATTTGACCAGCCGATCAAATTTTTGGTCGCGCCTCGAAGCAATGTCAATTGTCTTTCAGCACATGGCCTCATTCTGTGGGCGTCTCATAGGCAATCATTGGACGGCCGGAACCGGGGTGCCGCAACACACTGGCCGCCACGCCATACACGTCGCGCAACAGGGCAGGGGTCAACACAGCCTCCGGCGTCCCCTGGGCGATCAACTTGCCATGGTGCAGCACCACCATGTCGTCGCAGAAACTGGCAGCCAGGTTGAGATCATGCAGCGCCAGCAACACGGTTGCGCCCGCTCGGGCGCGCTGCCGCAACAGACTGAGAATAGCGAGCTGCGCATGCACATCCAGATGGTTGGTCGGCTCATCGAGCACCAGCAGCCGAGGGGCCTGTGCCAGGGCTCGCGCCACCTGCAGCCGCTGCTGCTCGCCGCCCGAGAGCGTGTGGTAATGACGATCACTGAAGCCGGCCATGCCGACGGCGGCCAATGCCGTGTCGACCGCCAGATCGTCGGTCGACGAGGGTGTCGATTGCCACACCGACTGAAACGGAATGCGCCCAAGCGACACCACTTCGCGCGCCGTGAGCTGCACCTCGGCGGCGCCGCTCTGTTCGACAAAGGCGCTCAATCGCGCCCGCAGGCGCCGGTTCATGCCTGGCAGGTCCACCCCGTCAAAACGGATGGTCCCGGACGCCAGCGGCACAAGGTTTAGGGCCGCGCGCATCAGCGTGGATTTGCCGGCGCCATTGGGTCCGATCAGCCCCGTCAGGCGCCCGGAACCGGCCTGGCAGGTGACGCCATCGAGCAGCACGGAGCCCCCGGCCCGAACACTGACGGCGTCGAACTGCAGCCCGCCGCTCATGTCACCCGCCGGTAGCGCAGGAGCACCAGCAGGAAGATCGGGGCGCCCAGCAGCGCCGTGATGATGCCCACCGGCAGCTCGCGCGGCGCAAACAGGCTCCGCGCCGCCGTATCGGTCCAGATCATGAAACTGGCGCCTAGCAGCATGGCGATAGGCAGTAGCAGCCGGTGACGCGATCCGGTGACCAGTCGCACGACATGGGGAATGATCAGGCCCACAAAACCGATCGCCCCGCCAACCGCCACCAGGGCGCCCGTTAGCAGCGCCGTCGCGGCCAGCAGGACCCAGCGCAGCCGGGCGACGTCGATCCCCAGTGTCGCCGCCGCACTGTCCCCGAAGGCAAAGGCATCCAGCGGCCCAGGTGGCGCCGCTCAGCGATCCCATCAGCCAGCTCAGGATCTCGCGATAGGAATCGCCCGTCGCTGTCCAGAAGATCAGAAACGAGGTCGCCGCCGCGGCGAGTGACGACACGGCGATGCCCGCCAGAATGGCGCGGGATGGCGTTGCCCCACCCAGCAGGCCGGTCATCGCCAGGGTCAGCGCCATCGCCAGTCCGGCGCCCAGGAATGCCCCGACTGGCATCAGCAGCGCCGCACCTGCGAGCAGGAACAACACGGCACCGAACGATGCGCCCGCCGAAAGGCCCAGCAGGTATGGATCAGCCAGCGGATTGCGCGTCAGTGCCTGCATGATGGCGCCGCA
>CAXBKI010000180.1:0-6205 GCA_963975955.1 uncultured Devosia sp. | reverse complement strand
TGGCCGGGGTCCTGCTGTCGACCTCGACATTCCGGCGCCAACTCGAAGTTGATGTAGAGCCATTTCGCGGCATCCTGCTGGGCCTGTTCTTCCTGGCAGTCGGGATGTCGCTGGACCTCGGCACCGTAGCGGAAAGCTGGCAGATAATTGCCATGAGCGTGGTGGCCTACATGGTGGTCAAGGCGGGGGCGATCTACGCCATTGCCCGAATGCTGAAATCTGATCACGCCGAAGCCCTCGAGCGCGCCGTACTGATGGGGCAGGGTGGGGAATTCGCCTTCGTCCTTTATACGACCGCCGCGACAGCGGGGCTGATCGACGGCCCCACCAATGCGATCTTCACCGCCACAGTCATCCTGTCGATGGTATTGACGCCATGCCTGCTGATCTGTCTGCGCTTTTTGACGCCCAGGCCGGTGCAGTCCATGGATGGGGTAGAGCCGGTCAACGGCCTGAGTGAACGCATCCTGGTGATCGGCTTTGGCCGGTTTGGCCAGATTGCCACCCAAACCCTGCTCGGACAGGGCCATAGGCTCTCCATCATCGACGATGACACCGACATGATCCGGGCGGCGGCGCAGTTCGGCTTCAAGGTCTATTATGGTGATGGCAGGCGGCTGGATGTGCTGCATGCGGCTGGGGCAGGTCACGTCGACCTCGTGCTGATCTGCGTCAATGACAAGGCGGCGGCGACCCAGATCGCGGAACTGTTTCGCGATGAGTTTCCGCTGGTCAAGGTCATGGCGAGGGCCTTTGACCGCGTGCATGCCATTGAGTTGATCAAGGCCGGTGTCGAGTTCCAGCTCAGGGAATTGTTTGAGTCTGCCATCGTGTTTGGCGCCGAGGCCATCCGGACGCTGGGCGCCAGCGAGGACGAAATCGATTCCGTGGTCGCGGGCGTGCGTGATCGCGACAAGCAGCGCTTCAAGGCGCAATTGCTTGACGATGTCAGCGCGATAGATGCGGCACGCGACATGCTGCTCAAGAACGCAGCCGAGCAGGCCCGCGAAGGTGGTGTCGAGCTTGATGCAGAGAGCGTTGAAGACGCGGTGAACCGCAGCACGCATCCTGTGTAAACCACGTGCATGGTGCACGGCAGCTAGGGGGTTTCGTCCGTCGAAATTAAGTGCCACAGTGAGCTGTCTGAGGGGATATCATCGTCATGAAACCTGGATTGCGATATGCCGCAACAGCCGATCGTTTACGACGCCCCAACTCCCGAGCCCCGCGCGACAACTGCTGAAGCCATTCAGGCGGAAATCCTTGCCCGGCTGATTTATTCAGTGGGGAAGGACCCCATCGTTGCCCGGCCACATGACTGGCTGGCCGCGACGATCATGGCGGTGCGCGATCGCGTAATGGACCGATGGATGGAGTCCTCCCGCCAGACCTGGCGGACCTCCCATAAGCGGGTCTATTATCTCAGCCTCGAATTCCTTATCGGGCGGCTGATGCGCGATGCCATGAGCAATGTCGGGCTGATGGAGCCCGTGCGCGACGCCCTCAAGAACCTCAATGTCGATCTGGGAGAGCTGATCAACCTCGAGCCCGATGCCGCACTCGGCAATGGCGGGCTGGGCCGGCTGGCAGCCTGTTTCCTGGAATCGATGTCAACGGTCAAGATCCCTGCCTATGGCTACGGCATTCGCTATGTGCATGGCCTGTTCCGTCAGGAAATGAGTGAAGGCTGGCAGGTCGAACTGCCTGAGGAATGGCTGGCGCACGGCAACCCCTGGGAATTCGAGCGCCGCGAAAGCGCCTATGAGGTCGGGTTCGGCGGACATGTCGAGCCTGTCACCGACCCTGACGGAGAAGTTCGGCAGGAATGGCGCCCAAGCGATCACCTGCTTGCCGTGGCTTTCGACACGCCGATTGTCGGCTGGCGCGGTGCCCGCGTGAACACGCTGCGGCTGTGGAGCGCGCAGCCGATCGACCCGATCCTGCTCGACAAGTTCAATGCCGGAGACCATATCGGCGCGCTGGAAGAAAGCGCCAAGGCCGAAGCGATCACCCGGGTGCTTTACCCTGCCGACTCGACCGCGGCAGGCCAGGAGTTGCGGCTGCGGCAGGAGTTCTTCTTCTCCTCGGCATCGCTGCAGGACATTGTTCGGCGGCACCTGCAGCAGTATGGCGATCTGGGCTCGCTGTCCGACAAGGTTGCCATCCAGCTCAACGACACGCACCCGGCCATCTCCATTGCCGAGTTGATGCGCATCCTGGTCGACGATAACGGGATGAAGTGGGCCACCGCCTGGAAGCTGACCAAGGCAACGTTTGGCTATACCAACCACACCCTGCTGCCCGAAGCGCTTGAAAGCTGGCCGGTGTCGCTGCTGGAGCGGCTGCTGCCGCGCCACATGCAGATCGTCTATCAGATCAATGCCGACGTGCTGGCAGACGCCCGCGGGCGCGCCAAGTTCACCGATGCGCAAATCGCCAATGTCTCGCTGATCGATGAAGCCGGTGGGCGGCGCGTGCGCATGGGGCAGCTGGCGTTTGTGGGGTCGCACTCGATCAATGGCGTGTCGGCGCTGCATACCGAGCTGATGAAGCAGACCGTGTTCTCCGATCTTCACAAGCTCTATCCCGACCGCATCAACAACAAGACCAATGGCATCACGCCGCGTCGCTGGCTGATGCAATGCAACCCGGGTCTGACGCAGTTGATTGCCGATACGATCGGCCCCGAGTTTCTCGATGATATCGACCTGCTCAAGGGGCTTGATGCCTATGCGGAAGATGCGGCTTTCCAGGACAAGTTTGCCGAGGTCAAGCTGGAGAACAAACAACGGCTGGCCAAGCTGATCAAGGATCGGCTCGGAATCAAGGTGTCACCGGACGCCATGTTCGACGTGCAGATCAAGCGGATCCACGAATACAAGCGCCAGTTGCTCAACATCATCCAGGCGGTGGCGCTGTATGACGAAATTCGAGCGCATCCGGAACGTGAGTGGGTGCCGCGCGTTAAGATATTTGCGGGCAAGGCAGCGCCAGGGTACTGGAATGCCAAGCTCATCATCAAATTAATCAACGATGTTGCTAAAGTAATTAACAATGATCCTGCAGTGCGGGGTCTGCTAAAGGTAGTATTTCTGCCGAATTACAATGTCAGCCTGGCAGAAGTGATTGTGCCAGCCGCAGATTTGAGTGAGCAGATTTCAACCGCGGGCATGGAAGCGTCGGGCACAGGCAATATGAAATTCATGGCCAACGGCGCCATTACTATTGGCACGATGGACGGCGCCAACGTCGAGATGCACAAGGAAGTCGGGGCCGATAATATCGTGATTTTCGGTCTGACGACGGAGCAGGTGGACGAAAAGCGCAGCGAAGGCGAGATTCCGCGCGATTGCATCGACGCGTCGCCGCGGCTGCATGAGGCGCTGGAGTCGATCGCCACAGGTGTGTTCTCGCCCGATGATCCCAACCGTTACCGCGACCTGATCGGCGGGCTGTATGATCATGACTGGTTCATGGTGGCCCGCGATTTCGACGCCTATACCAAGGCACAGGCCGAGGTAGACCAGATATGGACCGACAAGCCGCGTTGGAACGCCATGGCGATCCGCAATACGGCGCGCGTCGGCTTCTTTTCGTCCGACCGGACGATCCGTCAATATGCTCAGGATATCTGGGGTGTGGCGGTCCCAACGGCGTGATGGTTCATCGCGGACAAGACCTGACCTGCAAGATCGGGCCTGCTGGCGATTTCGATTTTGGCAGCATGGCTGAATTTTTCAGTCGTGGCTGTCGGGGGGTGTGTGCGTGACTAAAGAACAGTGGCAAGCCGATTCTGGGGATGTGGAGGCCGTCATCAACGGTCGGCACCCCAACCCATTCGGGTTTTTGGGGCTGCATGAGGTCAACGGAGAATGGGTGTTGCGGGCATTTGTCCCGCATGCCGAAATGCTCAGCGCCTTTACGCTGGACGGGGTGGCGCTCGGGCATATGATCCCGCGCCATGCCGGTGGTTTCTTCGAGGCAAAGGTCACTGTCGATCACCGTCAGCCCATCCGCTACCGCGCCAAGAATGCCGGCGGAGAGTGGGATGTTTATGACGCCTATTCCTTTGGGCCAGTGCTCGGACCAATGGATGACTATTACATGGGCGAGGGTAGCCATTTGCGGCTGTTCGACAAGCTCGGCGCCCATGAAATGGAGTTCGAAGGCATCCACGGCACGCATTTCGCCGTCTGGGCGCCCAATGCCCAGCGCGTGAGCGTGGTTGGTCCCTTCAATGAATGGGATGGCCGCCGCAACCCCATGCGAAACCGGTTCGAGAACGGCATCTGGGAAGTGTTTATCCCGGTTTTGGGGACGGGGACGCTCTACAAGTTCGAAATCGTCGGGGCAGATGGGGTGATCCAGCCGCTCAAGGCGGACCCGTTTGCGCGGCAATCGGAAATGCGGCCCAAGACCGCCTCGGTTGTCCCTGATCCGACGCCGTTCACCTGGACTGATGAAAAGTACATCGAAGAGCGCGCCGCGCGCGACTGGCGCCGGACACCCATGTCGATCTACGAAGTCCATCTGGGCAGCTGGCGACGGCGGCCGGATGGCGGGTTTTTGAGCTATGACCAGCTGGCCGAGCAACTGGTGCCCTACGCTGCTGACATGGGCTATACCCATATCGAGCTGATGCCCATCAGCGAGCATCCGTACGATCCGAGCTGGGGCTATCAGCCGACCGGGCTGTATGCGCCGACGGCGCGATTTGGCGACCCGGCTGGTTTCGCGCGCTTCGTGGACGCCGCCCATGAGGCGGGGATCGGAATTATTCTGGACTGGGTGCCGGCGCACTTCCCGACCGATGCGCACGGATTGGCGCATTTCGACGGCACTGCGCTTTACGAGCACGCGGATCCGCGGCAGGGCTTTCACCCTGACTGGAATACCGCAATCTACAATTTCGGCCGCAGGGAAGTGGTCAGCTTCCTGGTCAACAACGCGCTCTATTGGCTCGAGAAATTCCACATTGACGGACTGCGGGTCGATGCGGTGGCGTCCATGCTGTATCTGGACTATTCGCGCCAGCAGGGCCAGTGGGTGCCCAACAAGTTCGGTGGCAATGAGAACCTCGATGCTGTGGAATTCCTGCGTCGGGTGAATACCGAAGCATATCGGCTGCACCCGGGCACGTTCATGATCGCCGAAGAATCCACGTCCTGGCCAGGGGTCAGCAAGCCCGTCGATGTGGGGGGGCTGGGATTTGGCTTCAAGTGGAATATGGGCTTCATGAACGACACGCTGCGCTTCATGAGCCGCGAGGCGGTGCATCGCAAATATCACCACAACGACATGACATTCGGGACGGTCTATGCGTTCTCGGAGAATTTTGTACTGCCGCTCAGTCACGACGAAGTCGTGCATGGCAAGGGCTCGCTGCTGGAGAAAATGCCTGGCGACGATTGGCAGAAATTTGCCAATCTGCGCGCCTATTACGCCTTCATGTGGGGCCATCCAGGCAAGAAGCTGCTGTTCATGGGGCAGGAATTTGCCCAACGCGAAGAATGGGCGGAAGCCAAGTCGCTGGACTGGTATCTGCTTGATGCCAGCATGCACGAGGGCATTCGCCGGCTGATCGCCGATCTCAATCTGGTCTATCGGGAATTGCCCGCGCTGCATGAGCGGGACTGCGAGCCCGACGGATTTGAATGGGTGATCGGCAACGATCATGCCAATTCGGTCTTTGCCTGGCTGCGCAAGGCCCCGGGAAGCGATCCGATCATGGTGGTCTCGAATTTCACGCCAGTGCCACGCACAGGGTACAAGATACCCATGCCCATCGCGGGCAAATGGGTGGAACGCATCAATACCGATGCCGGCTGGTATGCCGGCTCCAATACCGGCAATCAGGGCGCTGTCGAGGCCTATCCGGTGGAAGGGCAGCACTGGGCTGCAGAGGCCGAGCTGTACCTGCCGCCGCTGTCGACATTGTTTCTGAAATTCGAACCGGCGTGAGCTGATCAAAGTGCAAGATGTCCGGGAAAACGGGCAATAGTGGAGGGATTGAAAATGGCAGACTACAGGGCACCGTCACCACTGGCCCGCGAAGCCATGGCTTATGTGCTGGCCGGCGGCCGCGGCACACGATTGATGGAACTGACAGACCGGCGTGCCAAGCCCGCGGTCTATTTCGGCGGCAAATCGCGCATTATCGATTTTGCGCTGAGTAATGCGATCAATTCGGGCATTCGGCGCATTT
>CAXBKI010000179.1:0-6269 GCA_963975955.1 uncultured Devosia sp. | reverse complement strand
ACGAACCCGATCACCTCGGCCACGGCCTTGAAGTGTTCGTTTGGAATGGTGTCGTTGATTTCCATGCTCGCGAACAGGGCGCGGGCCAGCGGCGGGTTCTCGACGATCGGCACATCGTGCTTCTTGGCCATTTCGCGAATGCGCAGGGCGACCGCATCAGCGCCTTTGGCCACGCATTGCGGCGCGCCCATTGCCTTGTCGTATTTCAGCGCCACGGCAAAGTGGGTCGGGTTGGTGATCACCACGGTGGCATCTGGCACGGCCGCCATCATGCGCTGACGCGACTTCTCCTGCCGCAGCTGGCGCAGCCGACCCTTCACATGCGGATCGCCTTCCATCTGCTTGTACTCGTCCTTGGTCTCCTGCAGCGTCATCATCTGCTTCTTCCACCATTTCTGGCGGACATAGAGATAGTCAGCAAAGGCGATCAGCGTGACGATCATCAGCGTCGACATGAAGATCTTGATGCCGATTTCCATGAAATCGGCCAGGATGATCAGGGGGTCGGCTGTCATCATGGTGTCGAGCCGATCACGCTCGGGCCAGACCGTCGCCACCACGACACTGCCGACCACCCCAATCTTGAGCAGCCCCTTGACGAAGTTGACCAGGGATTCGCTCGAGAACAGCCGCTTGGCACCGGCCAGCGGCGAAATCTTCGACAGTTTCGGCTTCAGCGACTCCGCGGACATCAGCGGGCGGTGCTGGATCAGATTGGCAACGACAGCACAGAACGACAGCACCACCAGCGGGATCATCACCGTAGCGAGCATGGCCAGCGCCAGATTATTGAAGAACGCGCCAAAGCCGTCCCCATCCAGCGAGATGCGGTCGGCATTCATCATGACCAGTTCGAGCGTCCCCATCAGGCTCTTAGCGGCGGGGGGCGCCATGGTCGCGAAAATGGCGGCTGACCCCATCAGCATGAACCAGGTCGTCACCTCCTGGCTTTTGGCAACGTCGCCCTTCTTATGGGCGTCATCGAGCTTCTTCTGCGAGGGGTCTTCTGTTTTGGAGGATTGTTCGGGGGCTTCGTCTGACACTGTCTAGCCCCTCCACATGGCCAGATGCTGCTCGAACCCGGTCAGGTACCAGCCCATCATCATGGTCAGCAGCAGTCCGAACAGCATCAGGCCGACCATGATATTGGCCGGCATCAGCACGAAATAGACCTGCATGGCGGGCATCAGGCGCGCCAGGATGCCCGCACCCAGATTGAATACCAGGCCGAACACGATAAACGGCGCTGACATCTGAATGCCGACGCTGAAGGCGCCGGCAACCGTGCGCAGCGCCAGTTGCGCGGCATCGTCGAACATCAGGGGCGCATCGAGCGGAAACACGATGTAGCTGTCATAGGTTGCCGCCAGCGCCATGTGATGCAGGTCGGTGGCAAAGATCAGCACCATTCCCAGAAAGCTCAGAAAGCTGCCGAACACCGCGCCCTGCACACCGGTCTGCGTCGGGTCAGCCGCCATGGCGCTGGAAAGACCGGCCTGGAATGCGATGATGGCACCGGCCACCTGCGTTGCCATCACGGTGATGCGGGCGATGGCCCCCAGCATGATGCCGATGGCCAGTTCGTGAAAGATCAGCCCGACAATGGCCATGACGTCATCCGGCATTGCGGGCATCCGGGCGGCGAGCAAGGGATAGACCACCAGCGTGAACGCCAGCGCAAAGCTCAGGCGCATGCGCACCGGAATCATGTTCTCGCCCAGCGCCGGCATCAGCATCAGAATGGCGCCGATGCGGGTAAACATCAGGATATAGACAAAGGCCGTATTGGGCAGCCAGTCGAGCCCGACGGTCACCCTCAGCCGCCCACGATAATCATGTCTATGACGCGGTTCATGTAGCCGCTCATGGTCGCGCCCAGAAAGGGCAGCGTCAGCAGCATGGTCAGAAAGATCGCGATGATCTTGGGCACAAAGACCAGCGTCTGTTCCTGGATCTGCGTCAGCGCCTGGAACAGCGCAACGATCACGCCGACCACCAGCCCCACCACCATCATCGGCGCGGACACCAGCAGCAGCACCCATATGCCATCGCTCGAAATATCGAGAACTTCAGCGCCAGTCATGATCGTCCCCGTGCTGGACTGCCGAATCGCCGTCCGACGACAGTGTACGCCTAGATCGGCATCCGCATGATCTCTTCATAGGCCGATATCACCCGGTCTCGAACGGTCACCATGCTTTCGATGGCCATCTCGGACTCGCTGAGCGCGGTCACCATGTCCACAACATTGGCCTTGCCGTTGACCATGTCCATGGCCAGGCCATCGCTCTTCCGGCCGCTGTCGACCACGCCCTGCACCTGGCTGGCGAGCATGTCGGCAAAATTCTGGCCGCCGCTGGCAGGCGCCAGCGCCGTCAGGTCGGTGGCCGGCTTGGCCGCTTGATTGATCAGCCGGCTGGCATTGCCATAGGCAGCTGCGGCGGCGTTAAAGGGGGTGGTGATGGCCATGATGGTTTCCTGACCGATCAGCCGCGCAGAATGTCGAGCGTGCGCCCGAGCATCTGTCGCGTAACGGTGACAACGTTGAGATTGGCCTCATAAGTCCGCTGGGCCTCGCGCATGTCCGTCGTCTCCACCAGGGTGTTGACGTTGGGATACTTTACATAGCCGGTCGCGTCGGCTGCCGGGTGCCCTGGCTCGTAGCGGGTGGTGAAATCACTCATGTCATAGGCCAGCTTGCCGACCTCCACGATCTTGCCGCCGACATCGGGGTCAAAGCTGGTTTCAAACGTGGGAACGCGGCGGCGATAAGGATCCGCCCCTGGGGTATTGCCGGCGGAATCGGCGTTGGCCAGGTTTTCGGCGATGACGCGCATGCGCGCCGTTTGGGCGTGCAGGCCGGTTGCCGCGATGCGAAGCGAGGAGTTGAAATCCATGGTCACTTACTTTCCTAAGACCTGCCGAGTGCGGTGCGCAGGATCTTCACCGATTTCTGGTACAACCCGGTGGCGGCCTGATAATCCATCATATTGGTCGTCACCTTCATCATCTCGTCTTCCAGCGACACACCATTGCCTTCCGGCGTGATCTCGAAATTGGCCATCTTCTGGGCATTGAAGGCGCTGCCGCCCTCCCCGCCCACCGAGAAATGCATCGGCTGCGTCGCCGTCGTAGTGACCGATGCCGACGAAAACGGCCCTCTGTTCTCGGCAAAGTTGAACTGTTTGAGATCCCGACCGCGATAGCCGGGCGTCTCCGCATTGGCGACATTTTCGGCCAGTAAACCTTGGCGCGCTTGATGCCAGCGCATCTTGTCGGTAAGCGCCGTAAAGACCGGCATGTTCATGAGGCCCATTGGCCGAGTTCCCCGCGAGTCCACTCGTTGATGGGCAATTCTTGCCGACTTGTGGTTAATCAAGTGTTAACCGGCGGCGGTTCACGACGATCCAGCCTCGCAATCTGCACATTTACGCAGCTAACTAGGCAAGATATGCCGTTCGGATTCGCGACGACGAAGATTTTGGAGACACTATGCAGTTCATCACCGGCCTGATTGGCGGATCAGGAAACTCTTGGCTGTCCGCCCTGTTTGCACTTGGCATCGTTGTGGTGCTCATTGTGCTTGGGGTCTGGCTGCTCAAACTGCTGTTCAATGCCTCCAGCACGGTCACCCGTGGCCGCAATCGCCGCATGTCGGTGGTTGAAACGCTTGCGCTCGACCCAAAGCGCCAATTGCTGATCATTCGCCGCGACAATGTTGAGCATGTCATCCTCACTGGCGGACCGCAGGACGTGGTCATCGAGACCGGCATAGCTGTCGACGAGCAGGCCACTGCCCAGCCAACCCGCCGCCCTGTCCCCATGGTTGCGCCGCGCAGACCGGTACCGCCCGCCAAGCGTCCCGCTGCGCCCGCCCCTGAGGTCGCCGAACCCATTGGCGCCCCCGGTACAGTGCTGGCGGAACTGCAGAAGCAGGGTCGCGCCACCAATCAGCGGGCCCACGTCTCGCTGCGTCACACCGGTCTGCTGCGGCCCGTCAATGAGATGGAATTGCCAGTTTCCCCCGAAATCGCTGCTCGCGCCGATCAGCCGGCCCCCGACTCAGCTAAACAGGACAGCGCACAGCGAGACATCGAGGGCACTGACCTTGACGACGGCACCAGCAAGGACAACAGGAACTGAGGTCGCCTTCACGCGACCGCGCCATCTCGCGCGCTACGCCGCGCTGGCCAGCCTCGTCGTTCTCGCGCTGACGCCAAGCCTGGCTTTCGGCCAGGACGTCTCGATAGATTTCGGCGACGACACGACTATCACCGAGCGGGCCGTCCAGCTGATCGGCCTGATCACCCTGCTGTCGCTGGCACCGTCCATCCTGGTGATGGTGACCAGTTTCACCCGCATCGTCGTGGTCCTATCGCTGCTGCGCACTGCCATCGGACTGCAGACCGCGCCGCCCAATTCGGTGATGGTGTCGCTGGCCCTGTTCCTGACCCTTTTTGTCATGCAGCCAACCCTGCAGGCCACCTATGACCAGGGCATTGCGCCACTGCTGGCCGGCGACATCGAGATAACCCAAGCCTTTGAACAGGGCAGCGTTCCCTTGCATGCCTTCATGCGCGCCAATGTGCGGGAGCAGGATCTGGCGCTGTTCTTTGATCTGACGGATGCCGAGGTGCCGGCCGAGCCCGAGGCCATTCCACTGCAGCTGCTGATTCCGGCACTGCGTCGCGCCTTCGAGATTGGCTTCCTGCTTTTCCTGCCTTTTGTGGTCATCGACATGGTGGTCGCCTCCGTGCTGATGAGCATGGGCATGATGATGCTCCCGCCCGTGGTTATCTCACTGCCATTCAAGCTGATTTTCTTCGTGCTGGTCGACGGCTGGTATCTGGTCGCCGGCTCGCTGGTGCGCAGTTTCAACAGCGTCTAGCCTTCGGCCGGCCGCAAAGATGATCCGCCCTACACGCCCCGAGCGGCGCCGGTGGTGGCGTCGGACGCCACAAGCGGTGCCAGTGCGCCATCGGGACCATAGGTATCGCGATACGACGCCAGGAAGGAGTTAATCCCCTCCACGCCCGACACTTGCGACGCCACGGTTTTGAACTCCAGGCTCGTGACCTCGATATTGCGCGTCACCAGGTCGAACATCGGCCACTCGGGCGAGGTGACCATGGCGTCGCCAAACTTGGAGCGCAGTCGCGCCAGGCCCAGCTTGTCACTGGCCAGCACATACCCCACGGCCGCGCGGATAACCCCCATCCGCGCCGGCTGGCTCAGCGCCGCCTTGGTGGCGGGGTCCGAATACATTTCCTCGAGCATCTCGCTGGCCTGGCTATAGCGGCGGGCCTTCCAGTAGGCGTCGATCCGCAGCAGCGTCGCGTCCTTGCCGTCCAGTTCGCGGATCAGGTCAAGGCCGAGTTGATCGCGTCCGCCGTCGATCAGCGCCCGGGCTTCCAGAATCCGGCGTTGCCGCGCCAGCGAATCCGGAATGTCCGGCATCCGCGTCGCATTGAGCACCCGCAGCGCGTCCTGTGGCTTGCGGTCCGCCAGATAGATCACGGCCAGGTCGGCTGCGATCTGCGTCTTGGCAATGCCACGCAGTCGATTGTCCAGTTGGTATTCCAGCAGCTCTGCAGCCTGCGTGAGCAGATCGACACGCACCAGGCGCCGGGCCAGGTTACGGATCATCTCGTCGCCTCGCGCGCCTGGCGGCGTCAGCTGCCGGAAGTCATAATAGAGCCCAAGGGCATCAACCGGTGCCAGCGAGTCTGCCACCCCGTTAAGGAACAACTCGCCGAACATCGCCTGCGCCTCGTCACGCAGGCTGTTGATTGGCGGGCTCTCGGGATAATTCGCCACGGCCTGTTTGACTGTCTCAAAGCCCAGCCGATAGTCGCCATTGCGGAAATACAGTTCGGCCAGCAGTTTCTGCATATCCGCTTCAAGCGGGTTGCCACGCCACAGCAGCGACTCCGCCGACAATGTCTCGGTACCCTTGGCCAGGTTGAGCTTGCCGGCATTGTCGAGCAGGCGAAGCGTGCGGTAGATCGCCTCGGCCCGGGTCGGCCGAATTTCTGCGGCAATCACCTGTCCATAGGTGTCGATGGCTTCGTCTACGCGTCCCGCGACCTCGTCGATCCGGCCCGACAGCAGGTGGAACAGGCTGCTGTCTTCGGCATTCAGGCTCGGAAAGTCGATACTGCCCAGCATATGCTCGGCCATGCTGGCGTCACCCGCCTCGATCGCGGCGCGGATCGCGGCAAAATAGAACTTGTTGCGAACCCACACCGGGTAATTGGCAACCACCGACT
>CAXBKI010000178.1:0-6270 GCA_963975955.1 uncultured Devosia sp. | reverse complement strand
ATAGTGCTGGGCGATGTCGTCGCGCTGGCCGTCACCGCCGGGCCGGGGCTGATCGGCGGCGTGCTGTCGGGCGTGATGTTCGCCAAGGGGCTGGCGGCGGCCGGGATCAGACGCATCAATGTTTCGCTGGACACGCTGGATGCAGACAGCTTCACCGCCATCACCCGACGCGGCCGACTGGCCGATGTCATGGCGGGCATCGACGCGGCCCAGGCCGCCGGCATCGCGCTCAAGATCAACATGGTCGCCATGGCCGGCGTCAATGATGACGAAATCGAGCCGATGATGGCCTGGGCGCATGGACGCGGCATGGGGCTTACGCTGATCGAAGGCATGCCTTTGGGCGAAGTGGGCCTGGACCGGGTCGACAGCTACCTGCCGCTGCGCGAACTGCACGACCAGCTGGCGCGCCGCTATACCCTCGAAAAGCTCGACAAGAGGACAGGCGGACCGGCGCGCTATGTGCATGTCGCCGAGACCAACGGGGTGCTTGGTTTCATCACGCCGATGAGCCACAATTTCTGCGAGAGCTGCAACCGCGTGCGACTGACCGCGACGGGACAGCTTTTCCTGTGCCTGGGCCAGGACGATCAGGTCAATCTGCGCGACGCGCTTCGCGATGGCGGCCCCGAGGCCCTCGACGCCGCGCTCGACCAGGCCATGCTGATCAAGCCCAAGGGGCACGACTTCGTGCTCGACCGCACGCGGACAACACCTGCCGTGGCACGGCACATGAGTGTTACGGGTGGCTGACGGCTACTGACGCCAACTGTTTTTTTCAAACCGACGGGAGACGACCATGGGCGAGCGCACGACACTGACCGCCAGCGACGGATTCACTCTCAATGCCTATCGGGCCACGCCCGAGGGCACGCCGCGCGGTGGCGTTGTGGTGATCCAGGAAGTCTGGGGCATCAACAACTGGGTGCGCAGCGTGGCCGACCGCTTCGCCCAGCACGGCTTTCTGTCGGTGGCGCCCGCCATGTTCGACCGCGTCGAATTTGGCTATGAAAGCGAGAATTACCAGCCCGAACAGTTCGTGGTGATCGGCGAACTGATGAAGAAGTTCGATCATGGCACGGCAATGCTGGACGTGGCAGCGGCCGTCGAGGCGGCATCGGAGGCCGGCAAGGTGGGGATTACCGGCTATTGCTTTGGCGGCGCGGTGAGCTGGCGGGCCGACCTGGCGCCCACGATCCCGCTCGAGATGCATTTCGGCGATCAGGACACCGGCATTCCGCTCGAGCAGATCGAGGCGCTCAAGGCGCGTTATCCGGATGTCCCCATCCACCTCTATGCGGCGGGCCACGGTTTCTGCAACAGTGATCGCCCGGCCAGTTTCAACCTGGAGGCCTGCACCAAGGCATCGGCACGGACGCTTGATTTCTTCCGCAAGCACCTTGGCTGAACTGGCCGACCACCGCGCCTATCTGGATGCGGAGATGGCGGCAGCGCGGGCGCCCTCCAGGGTGTCGAGCATTCTGGCGCTGCGTGTAGCGGGCGACAAGACACGCCTGGCCATCGAGAGTGTCACGGTGCCGTTGGCCGATTATGGCAGGCTGAGCGTGGAGGACTTCATGGTGAGCCTATACAATGATCATAGCGTGCAGCGGCTGCTGCTGGTCAGCGCTGACGGCACGCGCCACGACATGCTCGACACCCTGGAGGGCGCCATCGCCGCGCTGGACGGCATTCACGGCGCGCCGCCCGCGCACCGGAAGGGGCCGGCCGGGCCATGAGCACGGGCCGGATCATCTTCCTGCACGGCGCCTCGAGCAGCGGCAAATCGACAATCGCCCGGGCGCTGCAAGACAGGATCGAGCTGCCATTCTGGCATATTTCCATCGACCATTTGCGCGATGCCGGGGTTTTGCCAGCCGCGCGCATCAAGGCAGGGGATTTCGACTGGAAGGCCATGCGGGCGCCGTTCTTTGCCGGGTTTCACCGCTCGCTGGCGGCCTATGCCAGCGCGGGCAACAATCTGATCGTCGAGCACATCCTGGATACGCCGGGCTGGCAGGCCGAGCTGGCCGATCTGCTCGGGCCGTTCGATGTGTTCTTTGTGGCCATACACTGCCCGCTTGACGAGCTGGTGCGGCGGGAAGCCGCGCGGGGTGATCGCGGCATAGGCAGCGCCGAGCAGGATTTTCATAGCATCCACCAAGGCGTGCGCTACGATCTAGAACTGCAAACACTGGATGGCCCCGCGGCCAATGTGGCGCAGCTGATCGAGACGTGGACAGCACGCTCCGGACGATCGGCGTTTTTTACCGTGCCGGCAAGCTAGCGCCCGTCAGCCCGCTCGATCAGCTCGACGATGATGCCATCGGGATCGCGCACGAAGGCCACACGCTTGACCATTTCGGTATTGTGGGCATTGCGCGGACGCTCGACAATCTCGACGCCCGCCGCCTCGAGCCTGGCAAAGATGGCGTCGACATCGGAAAAGGCCAGTGTCAGGTGGCGCATGCCGGCATCGTCAGGCAGCACATCGACAGCGCGATTGATGTCGGCGGCAGCCGGAACCATGATCTCGAGCATGCCGCCACCGGCATCGAGAAACAGCATTTCCCCGCTCGGCTGGGATTTGCGCAAGGCCACGCGCAGGCCCAGCAGATCGCAATAAAAGGCAATGGTGCGATCGGCCTCGCGCGCCGTCATGCCGATATGTTCAAAGCCCACCAGACCGCTCATTTGTCGTCATCCACGACAATGGCAAAATCGAGCGGCAAAGCGGTGGTGTACTTGATCTGGCCCATGGCAAAAGCCGAGCTGACATCGGTCAGATTGATCTTGCCGATCAGGCGTTTGTAAAAGGCGTCATAGGCGCCGATATCGGGAACAACAACACGCATCAGATAGTCAACCTCGCCGCTCATGCGATAAAATTCGACAACTTCGGGAAATTCCTCGATCACGCCGGCAAATTTGCGCATCCAGATGTCGTTGTGCTCATTGGTTCTGACCGAAACAAAGACGGTGACGCCAACATTGACCTTGACCGGATCAAGGACCGCGACGCGACGCTGGATAACACCATCCTCTTCCATCTTCTGGATACGGCGCCAGCACGGCGTCGTCGACAGGCCGACCTTTCGGCCGATTTCGGCCACCGGCATGGTCGCGTCCTTTTGCAGGAGCGTCAGGATTTTCCGATCAATCTTGTCCAATGCCATATCGCCCCTGCGAACCAGATTTCCAAGAATACGTACTGAGGATGCAATTTTGGCTGAATAACTGTCACGTCAGACCAGAATTAGCAATAATCTTGCGCAGAATGCGTTGAACGGGCCTGCGGGCCGATCGTCACGCTAGAACCCCAGCCAGTCCAGCAAGCCGCTTGGGCGCGGGTGATCCTGACGCCAGTCGGCGGGGTTGTCGAAGTCGCCGGCCCAGATGCCCAGACCTGCCTGGCGTGCCGATGCCTGTTCGCCGGCGTAGCCGCCGCAGCGACCGCCAGTCCCTCGGCGACCATGATGGCCCCCAGGTCGCTGCCGTCGATGGTGCAATGGGCGAGCAGCCGGCCATAGCGATCATGTCCCTCGGGCTGGCATTGCAGAGAACCACTGGCCAGAAGGCCTGCCATGCGGTCGCGGGCGACCCGGCCACAAGGCCAGCGCCCATCCTGTGACGTGGCACAATGCTGGTTCAGTTCAGGGGCGTCGAGCCCGAGCAGACGCACGCGATCAGCGCCCAGACGGAAGCTGTCGCCGTCGCTCGCCTGTCCGATTCCAGCCACCGGCGGCAGGGGCGGATCCAGCCAGTCGGCCAGCACTGCCACGGCCGCCAAGACGATAATGGCCATTATAACGCCCCGGCGCCCCGAAAATGCAGTGGATCGACGCATAAGCTACCCATGGATTTCACCAGCCGTTAACTACGCGCTGGCTAGAGTTTCTCCAAGAGTAGCCGCGCGTATCCGGTTCGCGGTTTTAGTAATGAGTAATGTGTACCCATGGCGTCCCATTCGGCTGTCATAGATGATGTCCGCTCGCAGATGGGCCGTGACAGCAAGCGCGCGGCGCAGCGTACGGTCCTCGATGCCCGTCAGCGCCTGACCTCCAGCTCGGGCACGCGCGCCTCCTTTGACTTCGAACTGATGCATGACTACGCCGATTCCCGGATGGGCGCGGCACTGCCCATGGCGGCGCTGGTGTCGATCCTGGCGTTCGTGGCCAGTTTCTGGGTACCAACGCTGTTCACCGCGCTGTGGGCCGGGCTGGTCCTGCTGAGCATGCTGATCGTTGTATTCATGGCGCGCCGCTTCAAGACCGCCGACGCCGCCAAGTTCAACGCAGAGGAATGGACGACCACATTTGTCGCGGGCGAAACCCTGCTCGGGCTGGCCTGGTCCCTGCTGGCCCTGTTTACCCTGGTTGCCAATCCCGAAACGCTCACCCCGGTGATGTTTGCCATGGTGCTGGTGGCTGTCGCCGCCAATGCCATCGCCACCCGCACCCTGCCCCCTGCCACGCTGATGAGCACCTTGCCGGTGACAGTGACGGTGTCGGCCAATCTCATCCTGCTGGGCGGCACGCTCAACTATACGCTGGCGGCGGTGGCCCTGTGCGGGGAAGTGTTCTTTGTGTACCTGGCGCGCCAGTTGCACGCCTCCGAACTGCACACCATTACCCACCAGGCCGAAAAGGATGCGCTGATCAGCGAACTGGAGGAGGCGCGCCAGATGTCGGACGAGGCACGCCGCCATGCCGAGCAGGCCAATATCGCCAAGTCACAGTTCCTGGCCACCATGAGCCATGAGCTGCGCACGCCGCTCAACGCCATTATCGGATTTTCCGAAGTGCTGCAGTCCGAATTGCTGGGGCCCCACCAGGTGCCGCAATACAAGGAATATGCCGGCGACATTCACGGCAGCGGGCAGCATCTGCTCAATCTGATCAACGAACTGCTCGACCTCAGCCGCATCGAAGCGGGCAAGTACGAGCTCAATGAAGAGGTGGTATCGCTGGTCGATATCGCCGCCGATTGCCGCCGCATGATGGAACTGCGCGCCAAATCCAAGAGCATCGAGCTGGTGTTCAGCGTCTCGGACAACCTGCCCAAGCTGTGGGGCGACGAGCGCGCCATCCGCCAGGTCGTGCTCAACCTGCTGAGCAACGCCATCAAGTTCACGCCGCAGCATGGCAAGGTCATCCTGCTGGTTTCGCGCAGCGGCGATGGCGGCCAACTGGTTTCGGTCAAGGACAATGGTCCGGGCATTCCCGAGGACGAGATCGAGACTGTCCTGTCCTCGTTTGGCCAGGGTTCGCTGGCGCAGAAGACCGCCGAACAGGGCGCTGGCCTGGGACTGCCGATCGTCCAGAAGATCATGGAGCTGCACCAGGGCCGGTTCGACCTGTTCAGCAAGCTGCGCTTCGGCACCGAAGTGATCGCCACCTTCCCCCGGGCGCGGGTGATGGATGCGCTGGCGCCCGTCGTCGAGCGCAAGAACCGCCTGGAAATCTACTCGGCTGCGGGCTGAGCCACCCCTGCAGATTATAAGTACTTCTGCGGAATTTTATTATCCAGGCGTCAACCTTCCCCTGCCATGATCATGGCAGGGAATGGAGGGCGGTGTGCGCAATCAATCCGACCGTCGCGTGGTGCTTTTGGTAACGGACCAGGCAACATCCGAGACAGCCAACACGGCCAGGGGCCTGGGGGCGGACCCGGTATTGCTCGGCGAGCTTACCAGCAACGATCTCGACAATGACCCCTGCATGGTCTTTGACGTGGACCTGCGCAAGGTCGACAATGTCCGTCGCCTCAAGTCGGCACTGGTCACCCGCGGCTCGGGGTGCCGCATTTTTCTTGTCGATACGGAAAACCGGGTAACCAGCGTGCACGCCAACGTGCTTGGCGCCGACCAGCTCCTGCCGCGGCAGGCCACCGTCGCCCAGATGCGGGCAGCGCTGCAGTATCATTTCGGCAAGGGTGCGACGTCCGGCGAGCACGCCGGCGACAGCGTCACGCCGGCGCAACTGCAATCCATCAAGGTCGGCGTTACAGCCCTGGGTGACAGCTTCGAGGCCATGAGCAGCAATCGCAAGCTGGACAAGGAGGGCGTCATCCGGGCCTGCGAGCAGATTGCCGACTCCGTTTGCGTCACCAGCGTCAACAGCTGGCTGGCGGCGGTCCGCAACCATCACGAAGGCACCTATCAGCACTGCATGCTGGTCACCGGCGTCGCCGCAGCGTTCGCCACCATGACCGGCATGGCGCGCCACGACATCATCGGGGTGACGGTCGCAGGCCTGCTGCATGACATCG
>CAXBKI010000177.1:0-6304 GCA_963975955.1 uncultured Devosia sp. | reverse complement strand
GCCGCCGTGGTGGCAATCCTGGACCGGCTGAACACCCTGCCGCGCACGCTGGAGCAGGCCCGGGCCCATGCCCGCGCCGCGCAGCAGGCGCTTGAGGTTCTGCCCGAGTCCGAAATGCGCGGCCTGCTCAGCGACGTCGTCGAATTCAGCGTGCTGCGCGCCTACTAGCTGTGCGGCACCAGCAGCGGCGCAGCGGCCACCCAATGCTCGGGGTTCTGCGCGCGCATCAGCTGGTGGGCCTGGCCGCTTGAGCCGAACAACCCGAACACTGTCGCACCCGAACCAGACATGCGGGCGAGCATGCAGCCCTGCGCCTGGGCCAGCTGGTCCACGATCTCGCCGATCACCGGCACCAGCTTGACGGCAGGCGGCTGCAGGTCATTGCGCGTTTCCGCCAGCCATATCCCCAGTTGCACCGGGCGGGTCAGCGGCGATGGCAGGGCGGGCAGCGGATAGTTGTCATGCGCCCGCAGCCGGCGGAACACGTCGGCAGTGGCCAGCGGCACCATGGGATTGACCAGCACGATATGCAGTTCGGGGAATTGGGGCAGTGGTTCGAGCAGTTCGCCGACGCCGCGCGCCAGCAAGGGAGCCGACACCAGGCAGGCGGGAACATCCGCGCCCAGGCGGGCCGCCATGTCGGAGAGTTCGGACACCGGGATGGTCTGAATGGATTGGGAGACCATCAACCGCAGGGCGGCCGCCGCGTCCGCCGAACCGCCACCAATGCCGGCGGCAACCGGCAGGTTCTTTGTGAGGCGCAAGGCCAGGCCGGTTGGCACAGCGTCGGGCCAGCGCGTCCTGAACGCCGCGACGGCGCGAGTGACCAGATTGGTCTCCCCGCCTCCCAGCCCCTGGGCGAAGGGGCCAATGACTGTCAGCGAATCCTGCTTTGCCGGCACGGCTTCGATTTCGTCGGCAAGGTCGGCAAAGACCACCAGACTTTCGAGGTCATGATAGCCATCCTCCCGCCGCCGCGTCACATGCAGCGCCAGGTTGATCTTGGCGGGGGCGATGAAGACGACGGGCTCGACCACAGCCGGGCTATTCAGTTGCGTTCTGTGCCGTCAGGCCATCGGCCAGCTTGCGCGCTACCCGTTCCTTGACGTGCCCCTCCTCGTCCATTGCGCCGGCAATGCGCCATTGAAAGCGCGCCTCGAGGTGACGCCCCACGGTCCAGTAGGCATCGCCAAGATGGTCGTTCAGCTCGGGATCGTTCGGGCGCAGCAGCACGGCACGCTCGAGGGTCTGGACGGCCTCGTCGATACGGCCAAGCTTGTAGAAGGCCCAGCCGAGCGAATCGACGATGTAGCCATCCTGGGGCTGGGCCTCGACAGCCTTCTCGATCATCGCCAGGGCCTCGGTCAGGTGCATGTCCTGATCGATCCAGCTATAGCCGAGATAATTCAGCACCGCAGGCTGGTCGGGATTGAGCTCGAGCGCCTTGAGGAAATCGGCTTCGGCCTTGGGCCACTGTTTGGCACGCTCATAGGCGATGCCGCGCACGTAATAATAGCGCCAGTCGGCGGGGTGCTCACCGCCGGTGATCGCCAGCGCCTGGGTATAGGCCTCCGCCGCCTGGAGATATTGTTCGTCATAGCGCAGCATGTCGCCATAGACCGAGGTGGCATCGAGGTCGTCAGGACGGGAGGCAACGGTATTGCTAAGGCGGCGCAGTGCCTCGGCACGATTGCCCAGAGCGTCCAGGTTCTGGGCAATGCGCACCACCGCTGTCGGCTTCATGGCCGATGTGGCCGGCACGCCGTCATAGATGCGGTTGGCCGCATCATGCTGGCCAGCCGTATCGAGCAGCTCGCCGAGCGCCAGCGAAATCACATCGGCATTGGGATCAAGATAGAGCCCCATGCGCAGGAACACCAAGGCAAGGTCCAGATTGCCGTCACGCGACAGTGCGACGCCGATGCCATGGAACATTTCGGCGGCACCGACCTGCACGTTGGCAGCGAAAATCCCGGGACGCTGCCCGGCTTCGATCTGCTCGCGCACCAGCGTCACGATCGGGTGGCTCAGCCCCTGGTCCTCGAACTGGGCGATCACATCCTTGGCCTCGTCGAACTTGCCGGCATTGGCCAGATCGCGCGCATAGACCTCCACGATCCGGGCCACATAGGGCTCGGCCTCAAAGGCCTGACCGGCCAGATCGAGCGCCTCGTCAGTCTGGCCCGCCACTTCGGCCATCAAGGCGCGGTGGAACACCAGGAAATCGTCAAGACCGGTCTTGCCCAGGCTTTCGAGCAGGCTATCGGCTTCGGCCTTGCGGTTGGCGCCCACCAGGGCCCAGGCACGCAGGATGGTGGCGGTGATGCCGGTAAAGCTCTCTTGCCCAATGGCGTTCAGGTGCTTTTCGGCCGCCTCGTAGCGACGTTCCTTGAGGGCTTCGGTGGCGACAACCATTTCGGCCAGCTCATTGCTGGGGTCGAGATCGAGCAGATGCTTGGCCGTAGAGGCGGCCTGCCCGATCTGCCCGTCAGCGGCAAAGGCGATGAAGGCGCGCTCGACCAGCAGGGGGTTTTGCCAGTCGGCCTGAGCCGCTTGGTAGAAATAGCGGGCGGCCTCGTCGGTACGCAGATCCTTCAGTGATTGCTGGCCAGCCATGTAGGCGCCGGTCACGCTGGCCCGCAACAGCGGCATCAGATCAAAATTGGTCTGCGGGTCCGATTGGGCGGTCTGGACGGCCTGGGCCGACTGGCCCGGCTGGGTTGCTGTTGCCGCCAGCAGGATGGCTATCAGAGCCGGGCGCGCGAAGCGGTTCAAAAGCGATGTCACGACGTTGTATTCTCCCTTGGCCGCACAGGACCGGTTCTTGCTGCCAAGATTGGCCGTTTTGGGACAGCGCCGCAAGGCCACCCCCGTGAGCGTGATGATCTGATCGCTACATTCCGTTGTAATTTGGGCCGCTGCCGCCTTCGGGCGGCACCCAGGTAATGTTCTGGGCCGGATCCTTGATGTCGCAGGTTTTGCAATGCACGCAATTGGCGGCATGGATGCGGAACACCGGCGTGCCCGCCTCCTCGGCCACTTCATAGACACCGGCGGGACAGTATAGCGGCGCTGGTTCGCCATAGCGGGGCAGATTGTCGCGCACCGGCACGGCAGGGTCAGCGAGCCTGAGATGAACCGGTTGATCTTCGTCATGGGCCAGATTGGCCAGGTACACCGAGGATGCGCGATCGAATGTCAGCTTGCCGTCAGGTCTGTCATAGTGGCGTTCGGGCACGCTTGCCTTTGGCTTGAGACCGACAAAATCGGGCTTCGCGTGGCCCAGCGTGCCCAGCAGCGACCGTCCCAGGATCGCCGCGCTCCACAGCTCGACGCCTGCCGCCAGCGCCCCCAGCACGGTGCCGAAGCGGGACCATAGCGGCTTGACGTTGCGCACCCCCTTGAGCTCCTCGGCGATGCCGGTCTGCATGATCCGTGCGCCCAGATCGGCGATGACATCATGCTGCCGTCCCTGGGCAATTGCGTCGGCGACGGCGTCGGCCGCCCCGATACCGGACAGGATCGCGTTGTGGATAGCCTTCAGCCGGGGGGCATTCATGAACCCGGCGGCACAGCCGATCAGGCCGCCGCCGGCAAAAGCCAGCGTCGGGATGGACTGCCAGCCGCCGGCGGTGACAGCGCGCGCGCCATAGCTGATGCGGGTTGCCCCTTCGAGCAGGGGCGCCACCGATGGATGGGTCTTGAAGCGCTGAAACTCGTCAAACGGCGACAAGGTCGGGTTCGCATAGTCGAGATAGGTAACCAGGCCGACGTAGAGCTGGCGATCCTGAGCGTGATAGACAAATCCGCCACCCGCCGTGTCATTGTCCAGCGGGAAGCCAAGATAGTGATCAACCCTGCCCGGCTGGTGCCGGTCTGCCGGAATCTCCCAGACTTCCTTGATGCCCAGCCCATATTTCTGTGGCTGCTGCTCGAGCTGGTAGCCGGCGATGATGGTCTTGGCGAGCGAACCGCGCGCGCCCTCGGCAATCAGCGTGTATTTTGCCTCCAGCGCAATGCCTTCGGCAAATCCCGGCTTGGGATTGCCTGCAGCGTCCCGCCCCAGATCGCCCGTGATGACGCCGCGCACCGGGCCGTCGCCACCACCGAGCACGTCGACGGCGGCGGTCATGGTGAAAACATCGACACCCAGATCGGCCGCCTGCTCACCCAGCCAGCGCACCAGATTGCCCAGACTGACAATGACGCCGTCTGGGGTCTTGAGCTGGGGCGGCACGAGCGCGTGGGGCAATGGGAAATCGCGCCTGGCGGTGAGCAGATGATAGGTGTCGGTGGTGACGTCGGGCCCAACAGGGGCGCCCTTGAGGCGCCAGTCGGGAATCAGTGCATCAAGCCCGCGCGGATCCATCACCGCGCCTGACAGGATATGACCACCCAGCTCCGCCGCCTTTTCGACCACCGTCACCGACAGGTCCGGATGGCGCTGCCGGATGCGGATGGCCGCGGCAAGGCCCGAAGGCCCCGCGCCCACGATCAGCACGTCAGTTGACAGGGTTTCGCGCGAACCGGCCTCTGCCATAAAGGAATGCCCCTTGTTTCCGGACGCGGCTGGCCGCGCCAAACGGGCTGTGACATAACAGAGAACATGACCCAAGATCACCCGCTAAATCACGACGAAATGCTCGCCGTGCTGGATTGGTATCGCGCCGCCGGCGTGGATATCGCCGTGGGCGAAGAGCCGATCGACCGATTTGCACAAAGACCACCGGTGCGCGCAGCAGCCTTTGCGGGCGCCAGCGCCGCGCCGGCAACACCCGAGGTACAGCGCCTGGTCGACGTCCCCCAGATTGGCGCAGACCCTTCGGAAGCGCGCAGCCTGGCCGCCTCGGCGCAGACGCTGGATGAACTTCAGGCTCTGCTCACTGCCTATGACGGGTGCGGCCTCAAGCTGCGCGCCACCCAGCTGGTATTTGCCGATGGCAACCCCCATGCCGACATCATGCTGATCGGCGAAGCGCCGGGCGCTGAAGAGGATCGTCAGGGCAAGCCGTTCGTCGGCAAATCGGGGCAGCTTTTGGATCGGATGCTGGCCGCCATCGGGCTGGACCGCAGCAAGGTCTACATCGCCAATACCGTGCCCTGGCGGCCGCCGGGTAACCGCACCCCCACGCCCGAAGAAATGGCACTGTGCCTGCCCTTCCTGCATCGGCAGGTCGAACTGGTGGCGCCCAGGATCGTAATGACGCTGGGTGGTCCGGCAATGCAGACGATTTTCGACACCACCTCGGGCATCATCAAGATGCGCGGCAAATGGGCGACGCTGAGCATTGGCAGCCAGTCGGTCGAGGCGATCCCGACATTGCATCCCGCCTATCTGCTGCGCAATGCGTCGGCCAAGGAACAGGCCTGGGCCGACATGCTCAGCCTCAAGATGAAAATCGACGCGCTCGGCCTGGGAAAATAGATCCGGCCTCCCCGGCGATACCGGCCGGAATATTGCTGGCGTGGCCGGTTTTCGATTGCGCCATGGACTGAACGCCGCACTAATGTCACCGTTACGTGATTTGCAGCCCTCTTTGTTTCCCGCACAGCCGAAAGCGTCATGGCCTCCGTAATCAAGATCTACGCCCTGTTTCTGGGTTCCGCCCTTCTCATGTTCGGCGGTGGGCTGCAGGGCCTGTTGCTCTCGGTGCGCGGCGCCGAGGAAGGCTTTTCGCTGCTGTCGCTGGGTCTGATCGGTACCGGCTGGTCGGTCGGCTTCGTGACCGGCTCGATTACCGTGCCCATGGTGGTGCGCAAAGCCGGCCATATCAGGGCCTTCTCGGTGATGGCGGCGATCGGGACCATCACCATTCTGCTCAACCTTCTCTGGGTCAATGACGTCAGCTGGATCGTGCTGCGTGCCCTTTCAGGCTTCTGTTTTGCCGGGGCCGCGATGATCGTGGAGAGCTGGCTCAACGAAGTGGCCGAGAACAAGAGCCGCGGCACGATCTTTTCCATCTATGTAACCATCAACATGGCCGCCTCGACACTGGGGCAGGTTGCCATGTCGGTGACCGGCACGGCGGGCTATGTGCCGTTCGTCCTGGGCGCCATCGCCTTTGTCTGCGCCATTCTGCCCACAGCCCTGACCTCGAGCCCGCAGCCGCGCCCCCTCTCCTCCGCCAAGATCGATATCGGCCTGCTCTACCGGACCTCGCCGGTGGCGGCGATCGCGGCATTCTCGGTGGGCATGGCCAATGGCTCCTTCGGCACGCTGGCGCCAGTCTATGGCTATCAGCGCGGGCTCGATGCGAGCGGCATCGCCCTGCTGTTTGCGATTGCGGCCATTCTGGGCGCAGTG
>CAXBKI010000176.1:0-6321 GCA_963975955.1 uncultured Devosia sp. | reverse complement strand
ATCGTATTGAAACGGGCACCTTCGCTATCGCCGCGGCCATGACCGGTGGCAATGTCTTGCTCAAGGGCGCGCGCCCGGAGCATCTGCAGGCCGCTCTGGATATTCTGGCCCGCACGGGCGCTGATCTCACGGTGGAAGCCGGAGGATTGCGGGTGCGGCGCGGCGATGGTGCCATTCTGCCTGTCGACGTGGAAACCGATCCGTTCCCCGGCTTTCCCACTGACCTGCAGGCCCAGTTCATGGCGTTGATGACCATGAGCTCGGGCACCAGCCAGATTCGCGAGACCATTTTCGAGAACCGCTACATGCATGTTGCCGAACTGCTGCGTTTCGGCGCCGATATTGCCGTGGACGGTCAGGTCGCCACCATCAGGGGAAAAACCCAGCTCAAAGGGGCCCAGGTGATGGCAACTGATCTGCGCGCGTCAGTCTCGCTGGTCATCGCCGGATTGGCCGCCAAGGGCGAAACCGTCGTCAATCGCATCTATCATCTCGATCGCGGCTTTGAAGGCCTGGAGGACAAACTCAGCCGCTGCGGCGCGGTGATAGAGCGTGTTGCGGGCTAAGCAGGACTAGCCCGGAAAACGCTGCTTGAAATGCTGATAGCCCCGGGCCTCAAGGCCTGGGCTATCAGATTGGGACCGGTGCGGGCAGTCCTTCCAGCTGCCGTTCAAATGGCGCGCCAATGCGATGGCGCCGGCCTGATTGGCCAATTGCTCAGGATTGAGCCGCGCAATGTCTTTGGGCCCCCGCACGGGAGCGCTCCTGTGCTTAATCCAGCGTCTGGCGATAGCGCAGCATGGCCAGGACGACAAACACGGTGGTGATTGCGGCCAGAGCGCCGAACTGGCCGGCCACATCGGCGCTGCTGGCGCCCTTGAGCATCACCATGCGCACCAGTCGGATAAAATGGGTCGCAGGCACTGCCGTGCCCATTATCTGGGCCCAGCCTGGCATGCCGGCGAACGGGAACATGAAACCCGACAGCAGGATGGAAGGCAGAATGGTGAAAAAGCTCAGCTGCATGGCCTGCATCTGGCCGCGCGCCAGCGTGGAAATCAAAAAGCCCAGCGCCAGATTGCCCAGAATGAACAGGTTGAAGCCGATGAAAAAGGCCAGGAAACTGCCTTCGAACGGCACGGCGAACACAACAAATGCCGCTACCAGAAACAACGTCGTCTGCACATAGCCCACCAGCACATAGGGCAGAATCTTGCCCAGCATGATCTCCAGCGGCCTGACCGGCGTCGACATCAGCATCTCCATGGTGCCGCGTTCGTATTCCTTGACGATGGCCACGGCGGTGATCATCACCATGGTCATCGACAGGATGATCGCCAGCAGCCCGGGGACGATATTGGTCGAGGTCTTGCCTTCTGGATTGTACTGTCGATGCACGATCACGCCAAACGGGGCAGGGGATCCGGCGACGCTGGTCAATGGTCCGGTCAGCGCCTGGGCGACGGCGCCGTCGATGATGCCGCTCAGCGCGGCTGCGGCGCCCGAGACGGCGGCAGGATCGGAGGCATCGGCTGCAAGCAGAATGTCCGGATGCCTGCCGCGGATCACATCGCGCTCGAAATCGGCGGGGATCACCACCACAAAGCTGGCCGCGCCGCGCCGCAAGGCGTCCTCCCCTTGCTCCGAACCATGCGCCACGCCGATGAAATCGAAATAGCCCGAGGTGTCCATACCGGCCAGCACCGCGCGCACCAGCGGGCCGTCATCATTGACCTCGACCAGCGTCGGCAGATGGCGCGGATCGGCATTGATGGCAAAGCCGAACAGCATCAACTGGACAATGGGCAGGGCGATCATCATGGCGAAAGTGACGCGGTCGCGCCGCATCTGGATGAACTCCTTGGTCAGCACCGCAGCGAAGCGCGAGGGCGAAAACCAGCTCATGCCGTGTCTCGCGAGAAATTGTCCTGTGCCCCTGCCATCAGGTAGATGAACGCTTCCTCGAGCCCGGCCGGTTGCCGGCTCCAGCGCTGCTTGCCAGTGGCCTCGAACCGCCGCACCGTGGCTTCGAGCCTGTCCGCATCTGTCCCCGACACATGCAGACTCGAGCCGAACCGGGCGACCTGCTCCACGCCCGGCTGCCCTGCCAGTTCGAGTTCCAGCGCCGCCAGCTCTGCGCCCTCGGCCCGCCATGTGCTCAGACCTACCAGTGAGGGAATTTCCGTGGCCGGGCCGTCGATCAGTTTCTTGCCATAGGCGATATAGGTGATGAAGTCGCACTGGATCGCTTCATCCATATAATGGGTCGAAACCAGCACCGTGACCCCGGCCTTGCTCAGCCGTCGGATCTCATCCCAGAAATCCCGTCGCGCCTTGGGATCAACCCCGGCCGTTGGTTCGTCGAGCAGCAGCAGTTGCGGGTCGTGGATCAGGCATGCCGCCAGCGCCAGCCGTTGCTTCCAGCCACCCGAGAGGGTACCCGCCAATTGCCCGGCCCTGTCGGCCAGGCCGAGATCAGCGAGCGCTGCGGTAACGCGTTCCTTGCGCCTGTTGACCCCATACATGCGCGCCACAAAGTTCAGGTTCTCACGAATTGACAGATCCTCATAGAGGCTGAACTTCTGCGTCATATAGCCAACCTGCTCCTTGATCTGGCTGGCCTGGCTGCGCACATCA
The DNA here is from genome assembly GCA_963975955.1 of uncultured Devosia sp. Lineage (GTDB taxonomy): Bacteria > Pseudomonadota > Alphaproteobacteria > Rhizobiales > Devosiaceae > Devosia. The sequence goes on along the minus strand of CAXBKI010000176.1, from coordinate 3,684 downwards.
AATCCCAGGCAGGTTCCCTGGCCGGCATCGGCCAGCAACAGCCCGCACAGCATGCGAATGGTCGTGGTCTTGCCCGATCCGTTGGGGCCCAGAAAGCCGTAGATGGCGCCGCGCGGCACCGTTATGTCAAAATGGTCAACCACCACCTTGTCGCCATAGCGCTTGGTGATCCCGCGCACATCGATGACCGCAGAGTTGCTCACCGCGTCACTGTCACGGGTTGGCCCGGCCGCATCGTGCCGGGTTCGACCAGCTTGGCCTCGACCAGATAGACCAACCGCCCCCGTTCCTCGCGCGAATAGATCACCGGCGGCGTCGTCTGCGGCCTTGCCGCCATATAGGTGATCGTGGCTTCCATCGCTTTGCAGCCATCGCAGTCGACATGCACCCGCGCGCCCAGCGCCAGCTGCGCCCGATCCGCCTCGGGCACGAAGAACAGCGCCTTCAGCGCGCCGGCGGGGAGGATGGACACCACGGGCATTCCGGCAACCGTTTCTCCCACCCGGAAAAACAGGCGGTCGACCACGCCGTCAATTGGCGCCTTTGTCTGGCGGTCTTCCAGATCCACTGCGGCCCGGCGCGCATCCGCCTGTGCCGCAGTGAGATTGGCCTCAGCGGCCGCCTGCTGGCCATTGCGTGCTGGCAGCTCCGCCACATCAACCTGGGCGGTCAGTTGGGCGACCTGCGCCTGCGCCGAATTGCGTGCCGCCTCGTCCTGTTCGAGCTTCATTCGGGAAACATTGCCAAGCGCGAACAGCCTTTCACTGCGGTCCAGATTGGATTGTGCCAGGCGCAGGTCCGATTGTGCCCTGCGCAACGCGGCGCGGGCGACCTCGATCTCCGGGCTGCGGCCACCTGTCACCAGATTGTCCAGGGTGGCTTGTGCCGACTTTGCCCGCGCTGTCGCAGCATCGAGGAGCGCGCGCTGCTGCCGGTCGTCAATGGCAAACAGCATTTGCCCCGCAGCGACCGCCTCTCCTTCGGCCACGGCGATGTCCACAATCTGGCCGCCGCTGGCCGGCGACACATACACGTAATCAGCCTCGAGATAGCCGGTATAGCCGACCGGACCTGCGGCAGCGCCGGGGATGCTTGACAATATCATTGCCAGAATGCCCGCCAGAAAGTCCGTCATGGCCGGGCCTCGCTGATGCCATAGAACAGGATATCGAGATGGCTCTGCAGCAACCGCTCTATGGCAAGCCCTTCAGCAGCGGCCCAATGAGCGAGCGGATGGCCATTTCCGGATCGATCTGCCGCAACTGGCCACTGGCCATGCCGTGCGCCAACAGCCGCTCAAGTGCCGGGCGCACCTTGTCGATCACTTCACGCCGATACATCGCCGCAATGCCGGGGAACCGTGCCGCTTCGCTGACGATGAGTTTGGGAACCGCAATTCTGTCAGGGTCCGCTATCTGCCGGCTCACCATGGTCAGCAGCCTGGTAATGGCGATTTTGGGGTCGCCTTCAAAGGCCTCCAGATCGCTCAGGGCGTGGTCGGCGAGCGGGGACAGCGCGCGTTTGACGATGCCCTCGAGCAGGGCTTCCTTGGAGGGGAAATAGAGATAAACCAGGCCTTTGGATACGCTCGCACGCCGGGCAACTTCCTCCACTTTGGTCGCCGCAAATCCCTTTTCGACAAAGACCGCAAGCGCTGCATCGAGCACCTCATCAGGTCGCGCTTCGGCGCGCCGGCGGAATTTCTTCTCATCTGCGGGCATGATGGCCTCCGGTTGCTGTTCCATTAATAACTGACCAGTCAGTCATTAACAAGACTGTTCTGGGATTTCTTGCGCTCCCCGTTCGGCTTTTTGTTGCGCCAGCATTGCTCAAGGACGATCGAACTTGTAGATCGGAAGCGGGGTGACCAGATACGGTCCGTCCAACCCAAAGGCCGACCATCCATGACCGACCTGAAGCTTCTCGCACTCGATACCGAAGACCTCGAAGTTATCTCCGCCCACGTGCAGGATGCAGTCGTACGGGTGGCCGACATGGGCTATGCCCGCCGCGACCGCCGCTTTGCACTGCTGATGAACCGTTTTGACTGGCAGTCGGGCAAGGGCCGTCGGGACAAGGGCGTGCGCAAGCGGGCCGCGCTGCATTTCGATTCGGTGCAGTCCGTGGTCACCAATGGCTACGATACGGCCGCGCCTGAGGGTGTATTGGAGCTGCTGGCGATCACCTTCAAGCCGATTGATGGGCCTGCCGGTATCGTCGAGCTCAGCTTTGCCGGTGGCGGTACCGTCCGCCTTGGCGTCGAATGCCTTGAAGCTCGCCTCAGTGACCTGGGCGCTGCCTGGGCAGCGACGGCCCGGCCTGCGCACTCTCTCGACTAAGGACCTTTGATGCCCACTCGTCTCGACAGCGCCGACAGTGATTTCGAGCAGCGCTTTGTGCACCTGCTCGAGGGCAAGCGCGAATCCAGCCGCGACGTCAACGAAACAGTGTCCGGCATCATCGCCGATGTCCGTGCGCGCGGCGACGACGCCATTGTGGAACTGACCAACAAGTTCGACAATGCCAATGTCACCCATGACAGCCTGCGCATTTCGGCCGACGAGATCGGGACCGCTGCCGCCGGGGTGTCCGACAAGATCCGCGGGGCGCTGCAGACCGCCCATGATCGCATCTGGTCGCACCACGCCAAGCAGAAGCCGGATGACCACATCTATACCGATCATCTCGGTGTAACCCTGGGCACGCGCTGGACCCCGGTTGATGCGGTTGGCATCTACGTGCCAGGTGGCCTGGCCTCCTATCCATCATCGGTCCTGATGAATGCGGTGCCCGCCAGGGTCGCGGGCGTCGAGCGCATTGCCATGGTCGTGCCCACGCCCAATGGCCAGATCAATCCTGCCATCCTGCTCGCCGCCGAGATCGCCGGTGTCACCGAAATCTATCGCATCGGCGGGGCCCAGGCCGTGGCTGCCCTGGCCTATGGCACGGCATCCATTCCGCGCGTCGACAAGGTCGTTGGTCCCGGCAATGCCTATGTCGCCACCGCCAAGCGTCAGGTGTTTGGCCAGGTTGGCATCGACATGATCGCCGGCCCCTCCGAAGTGCTGGTGATTGCCGATGGCTCGGCCAATCCCGCCTGGGTGGCCGCCGATCTGATCGCCCAGGCCGAACATGGGGCAGGGGCCCAGTCGATTCTGGTCACCACCGAAAAGGGCCTCGCCGATACGGTCGCCGGCGAGGTGGATCGCCAGCTGAGCCTGCTTCCCAAGCAGGATATTGCCCGCCAGGGTTGGGAAGAGTTTGGCGCGATCATCACCGTGGCTTCGCTTGATGAAGCCGCGACGCTGGCCAATCGCATTGCCTCCGAACATGTCGAGCTGGCAATTAACGATCCGCAAGGGCTCATGCCTTCCATCCGCCATGCGGGCGCGATCTTTTTGGGGCACCATACGCCAGAGGCGATCGGCGACTATGTCGGGGGCTCCAATCACGTTCTGCCCACTGCCCGTTCGGCGCGCTTTGCCTCGGGGCTGGGTGTGCTCGATTTCATGAAACGCACTTCCATTCTGGGTTGCGATCCCATCTCGCTTTCTGCCTTGTCAGAAACCGGTGTCATTCTGGCTGAAGTCGAGGGGCTCGACGGCCACGGTCGCTCCATTTCCATTCGATCGAACCGTTGAGACGACAGATGGTGACACAGGGCAATCGCGCCGACGCCGACCG
>CAXBKI010000175.1:0-6333 GCA_963975955.1 uncultured Devosia sp. | reverse complement strand
GCTGGCAGTCCTTGCAGTGGCAATTGTAGACCGAAAGCGGGCTGGCCAGCAGCCGATAGCGCACCGCGCCACACTGGCAGCCGCCCTCGACCGGAAAATCAGGCATGTCCATCGCACCCTCCACGATTCGAACGCTTCTTCTCCCAGCGGTATTAGCCCAGATTGCCCATCACCAGAAGTGCGGGTCGCCATAGAGCGTGCGGCCGGCGGCCTTGCCCGCAGCGCTCTGGCGCACAGGCGCTAGCGCAGCTGACCCGTCTCATAGGCCTGGGCAACGGCCACCGCATAGGGCACCGCGCCCAGCAGCTCGGCATCGGCGCGCGAGCGAAGCACCACCACATCGTCGAGCTCGCGATGCTGCTGCTGCGCCAGATCGGCACGAATGCGGGCCACCAGCGCCGCTGCCGGCTGATCAAAGTGCAGCACCTGACCCACCGACACCACCGCATCATCGAGCACCGCCACCGTCATCCCCACCCGGGCTTCGGCCACGGAGAGGCCGGTCTCCTCGGCCAGTTCGAGAGCAATGCAGCGCAGAAAATCGACGCGGCCATCGGCCAGCACGTCACGGGGCTCCAGCGAGCCGCCGGGCGGATAGACCCGCCCCGCATTGGCGGTGTCGCTGCCCATCCGGCCATAGATCAGCGCGCCATCGCTGCTGACGATCAAGGCCCAGCCAAAGGCATGGCGCATGCCGATCTCTGGAAATCCAAGGGCGCGCCAGGCCAGCAGGGCCGAATAGGCGTCTTCGCGCGCCTCCGCCCGCAACACGCCATGCGCATCCACCAGCGGCTGGCCGGCGACCGGCAGCAGCCCGAGCACCCGGCCGTCCCAGAGCTGGGGATTGGCGGCCACCGCCCTGGACCAGCAGGCCGCAACGCCATCGCGCATCGGCGCTGGCAGCGGCCAGGCGCCCGGCGCCATCCGGATATCGATATTGGAAAGCGGAACGATCTGCATGAAAAGAAAACGGGGGCCGAGGCCCCCGCTCTGCCAGATTAGTTCTTGGCCTTGTCGACCAGCGCGCCGGCCTTGATCCAGGGCATCATGTCGCGCAGCTTGGCGCCGACTTCCTCGATCTGGTGCTCGTCGGCCAGGCGACGGGTTGCCTTGAAGCGGGCGCCGCCCGACTTGATTTTCTGCATCCACTCGGAAGTGAACTTGCCGGTCTGGATGTCGGTCAGCACGCGCTTCATCTCGGCCTTGGTTTCCGAGGTGATGATGCGCGGACCCGAAACATATTCGCCCCACTCGGCGGTGTTGGAGATCGAGTAGTTCATGTTGGCGATGCCGCCCTGGTAGATCAGGTCGACGATGAGCTTTACTTCGTGCAGGCACTCGAAATAGGCCATTTCGGGCGCATAGCCGGCTTCCACCAGCGTCTCGAAGCCGGCGCGGATCAGTTCGACCACGCCGCCGCACAGCACGGCCTGCTCGCCGAACAGATCGGTTTCGCACTCTTCGCGGAAATTGGTCTCGATGATGCCCGAACGGCCGCCGCCAACGCCCGAGGCATAGGCCAGCGCGATGTCATGGGCATTGCCCGAGGCGTCCTGGTGCACGGCGATCAGGCATGGCACGCCGCCACCTTTCTGGTACTCGCCACGCACGGTGTGGCCGGGGCCCTTTGGCGCGATCATGATAACGTCGACGGTCGACTTGGGCTCGATCAGGTTGAAGTGGACGTTCAGGCCATGCGCGAAAGCCAGGGCGGCGCCGTCACGGATATTGGGTTCGATGTGCTGCTTGTAGATGTCGGCCTGCAGTTCATCGGGCACCAGCATCATGATGACGTCGGCCCATTTGGAGGCGTCCGCCACGCTCATCACCTTGAGGCCTTCGCCCTCGGACTTCTTGGCCGACGGGGAACCCGGACGCAGGGCAACGACCACATCGGTGATGCCGGAATCGCGCAGGTTCAGCACATGGGCATGACCCTGGCTGCCATAGCCGACGATGGCGACCTTGCGGGATTTGATGATGTTGAGATCGGCATCACGATCGTAATAGACGCGCATGTGGGTGCTCCCTTGAAAAGCGGTGTTATGCGTTATTGGCTTTCGCCCCATAAAGGGCGAAGAACTGGTCGGTAGCGGATTTCACATCCGCTTCGATATTGGCTTCGACATTGGCCTGGGTCAGCGCATTGTCGCCGAGCAGCAGGCGGATCTGCACGTCGCGGACGACGAGGCCGAAAAACGTGCGATAGGCGTCCTCGCTGCTGGCAAAGCGCAGCAGTCGGGCATCGCGCCCGGCCTCGAGAATGGGCTTGAGCCGGCGGCGAATGGCCAGCGGGCCGTTTTCCAGCACGATATTGCCCAGCCGATCCTTTTCCTGCGCCGCATGGGTCACCGCAGTGCGGTTGAGCGTTATCGAGACTTCGCCGGTGATCACCGTCAGCAGGTCACGGGCAAACTGCTCGATGCTCAGCCGCAATGTCTTGGCATTCAGGCCCGTCCGGTCCACCTGCGGCATACGCACCTTGGCAGCCTGCCATTGCACGGTGGCGGTCAGCAGCCCGTCGCGGTCGCCAAACCATTTGTAGAGCGTTTCCTTGCTGCACGACGCCCGGCGCGCCACCGCCGTCATGGTCAGCCCGTCGCCGTTTTCCACGAGCAGATCCAGCGCCGCCGTCAGCACAGCCTGCTGCCGGGGGGTGAAAGTCTCTTCGTTGACCTTGATGGTCACGGCCAAAGCCAGTTCCTCGCATTGCAGCCGAACGGTTTCGGCCAATTTCGACCGCAGGCGTACCGTACGGTACGGTTCGAGGCAAGAGAAATATTGGATGGCGCGCGGAAATCACAGGCTGGTATATCCCCGCCTGCCATGGTGGCTCGGCGTCGACGACGGGAAAATAGCCGGGCGCCTTCGGGAACCTTATCCCGGGCGCGTGGGTTGCCTTATGGCAAGCCCACACTCCCCCAGACAGACGGCCACCGGCTTGGATGCGCCGCCGCATCAATACGTGGAGGCATCTTGCTTACAATGCAATCACCCGCCCGCCTTGGCCCGATGATCGTCCTTTTGGCCGCGATCGTCGGCATAGCCGTTTCCGCCTACAATTTCCTCGCGCCACTGACCGGCATCAATGGCACCCCCGGCGCCCTGCTTGTCATCGTCTCGAGCATCCTGCTGGCAGTCGACGGGCTCATCTTGTGGTTCGGACCGCCGCGGGCGCTATTCTGGATATTGTGGGTACTGGGCATCCTAGGCGCCCTGGGCACCTTCACCGCCGCCTGGTTCCTGCATGCATGGTGGCTGATGGCCGCCAGCGCCGTGGTCCTTGCCGGCCTGCTGGTGACACTTCTTCCCGTCCGAACAGCGTCCATCAAGGGGCATAACTGATGACTACCACATTTTCCCGGGCGGGCGCCTTGTCGGCCGTCGCACTGCTTGCCGCGCTCGCCGCCCAGCCGGTCTCGGCACAGGACACCCCTGCCACCCTACCCGGCCAGACCGCGGCGCCGGCAGCGCCCACCACGCCGGACAGCCCGGCCCCTGCAAGTGAGCCAGCGCCCGCCATCCCCTCGACCGCGCCATCGGCGCCGGCCACGACCGGTGCCCCTGCACCGACAGCCGAACCGACCGGCAGCGCTGCTGCTGACGACGCCAACGCCCCGTTGCCCCCCGAAAAGCCCATTCCGCTGGTGTCCGATCAACCGGTCTGGAACACGTTCCAGGGCCAGCTCAATTCGCAGAAATATTCCCCGCTCAACCAGATCACCGCCGACAATGTCGGCAAGCTGCAGAAAGCCTGGGACTTCCACACCGGCGACCTGTCGGATGGAACGGGCGATCTGCCCGCCACGGTATGGTCGGCCACGCCCGTCTTTGCCAACGATACCCTTTATATCGGCACGCCGTTCTATCGCGTGATCGCGCTTGATCCGGGGACCGGCGAAGTTAAATGGACCTTTGACTCCAAGTCCACGCTCGAGGCCATGACCCAGCCGGCACTCAAGAATCGCGGCGTCTCCTATTGGGAAGCGGAAAACCCGGTAGAAGGCGAGCTGTGCCAGAAGATCATCTATCTGGGCACCATGGACGCGCAGCTGTTTGCCATGGATGCCGACAGCGGCGAGCTCTGCCCCAAATTCGGCAAGGGCGGCGTGCTCAACGTCAATGACTGGAACTCGGTCAACGCCAAATACCCGCTCTCGCTGCTGCAGCCGCCAACCGTTGTCGGCAACCATGTGATCATGGGCTGGGCCGGCAAGGACTGGGCCTATGAAGCGGCCCCTCCCGGCACCGTGTTCTCGGTCGATCCGCAGACGGCAGAACTGCAGTGGGAGTTCCAGGCCATTCCAGCCGAGGTGCGCGAACAGACCGGCACCGCCAATGTGTGGACCGGCATGTCAGCCGACGAGGGCCTGGGGCTGCTCTACATGCCCGTCTCCAGCCCGTCGCCGAACTATTGGGGCGGCAATCGCACGGCGCCCATTCCGCTGGCCACCTCAACCACGGCGGTCGACCTCGAGACCGGCAAGGTCGTCTGGTCCCGCCAGTGGGTCCATCACGATATCTGGGACTACGACATCAACTCGGCGCCCACGCTGATGGATATCACCGTGGATGGCGAGCAGATCCCGGCCCTGATGCAGGCGACCAAGATGGGGTTCCTGTTCGTGGTCAACCGCAAGACCGGCGAAGATGTCTGGCCCATCGAGGAACGCTCGGTTCCCGGCGGCGACGGCACCATCGAGGGCGAAGTCTACGCCCCGACACAGCCCTTCCCGACCAAGCCCGCGCCGCTGCTCGACCAGGCCGAAAAGCCCAAGATCTGGGGCATTGCCGACCTGGTCGGCATGGGATCGTGCTCGGCGCTGTGGGACAAGCTGTCCTATGAAGGCATGTATTCCCCGCCGACGACCAAGGCAGAAGGTGTCCTCGCCTACCCCGACTCGGCCGGTGGGGTGCAATGGGGTGGCGTCGGCTATGATCCGGCCAGCCAGACGGCGATAGTCAATTTTTCGCACGTGACCCAGTATATCAAGCTGTTTCCACGTGCGGAATACGACCAGATAGCCGGTGGCTCGGGCAATGAGAACGGCTTTTATCCCCAGGAAGGGGCGCCCTATGGCATGTCGCTCAACAACGCCGTCAACTGGCTGGGCATGCCCTGCTGGGAACCGCCCTTCGGGGAAATCGCCGCCATCGACATGAAGACCGGTGACATCAAGTGGCGCAAGCCGTTCGGCGTTTCCCAGCAATGGGGCTTCTACCTGCCCGAATCCATGGGGTCGGTGACCATTGGCGGCCCAGCGGTGACCGCCGGCGGGCTGATCTTCATCGGCGCCTCGATGGACGCCAAGGTGCGCGCCTATTCGCTGGCCGACGGCAGTGAACTGTGGTCCGACATCGTGGAGGCCCCGGCCGTCGCCAATCCGGCCGTCTACGAATATGACGGTCGGCAATATGTCGCCTTCGTTGCCGGCGGCAATTCCATTCTGAAAGACCAGGTCGGCGACCAGGTCGTTGCCTACGTGCTCCCCGAGAACTGAGCGCGCCGCCTGCCAGAACTGACAATGCGGCCAGCCCCCAGGGCCGGTCGCATTTTGCTTGCCGCCAATTGCGCCTGGCTAAAGCCTAGTCCGACCGCAACGGCGTCACCACCGGGGTGCCTGTCACCGGATCGGGATAGACCATGCAGTTGAGGCCATAGACGCTGTGCAGCAGTTCGGGCGTCACCACCGCCGCCGGCTTGCCCTGTGCCACGATCCGCCCGGCATGCATCACCACCAGCCGATCACCATAGCGCGCGGCCTGGGCGATATCGTGCAGCACCACGATGCTGGTGCGACCGGCATCGTGCAGCTGGCGCACCAGTTCCATGGTTTCCATCTGATGGCGGATATCGAGAAAGGTCGTGGGCTCGTCGAGCATCACATAGGGCGTGTCCTGCGCCAGGGCCATGGCGATGAAGGCCCGCTGCCGCTGCCCGCCTGACATCTCGGCCACCGCCTTGTGCCTGAAATCCTCCAGCCCGGTCGTGGCAATGGCGGCGTCGACCAGCTGTTCCACGGTGATCGATATCGGCACGATCGGGCTTTGCGGCAGATAGGCGATGGTGCGTGCCACACGCTTGGGGTCGGTCGCCAGCACATCCAGCTCATCGACGTGAATACTGCCCGAACGCGGCTTGAGCAGGCGACCGATGGTCTTGAGCAAGGTGGACTTGCCGCAGCCATTGGGCCCGATCAGCACGGTGACCTCGCCCGTCTCAATGGTCAGGTCGATATTTTCGACAATCGCCGGACTGCGGCCATAGCCGGCGCTGACGCCGGCAAGGGTAATGCTCATGAGCCGGACTCCGCCTCGGTGGTCAGCATGATA
>CAXBKI010000174.1:0-6341 GCA_963975955.1 uncultured Devosia sp. | reverse complement strand
GCTTGAGGTCGTAGTTCTCCTGGTTCACAGCGAAGGCGAAATTGTGCGTCGCATAGTGATAGGGCGTATTCTCGATGCGAGACTGCACCTTTGCCATGTCGAGGTCGTGGTCATAGAGCGGCAGGATATGGGCCCAGGCGGCCTTGAGGTCAGCATTGTCGCGCGTGGTGCCGGCCATGATGCGGTTGAAGAGATCGAGGTCGACCTCGATGCGCGGCGAGGCCAGGGCATTGGCCCGGGACAGTTCGCGATGGGCATTGTCGGCCGAGGTATCGCGCAGCACCATGGCCAGTACCCGGTCGGGATAGCGGATGGCATATTCCATCGAGATGAAGCCGCCATAGGAACCCCCGGCCATGATGATCTGCTCGGCGCCGATCCACTCGCGGATGGCGTCGACATCGGCCGCCCACTGCTCATGGGTAAAGGGGGCCTTGTCCTCGGAGGCGCCGCTGCCGCGGGCGTCGAACACGACCACACGATAGGTGTCGGCAAAGGGGCCGAACGACGCCTTGGGCTCGGCATGGCTGCCCAGGCCCGGCGCGCCATGGTGGACGATCATGACCGGCTTGGCCGTGTCGTCGCCCCCGAGGACTTCGACGTTCAGGCGTGCGCCATTAATGGTCACATCCATTGCAGTTCTCCTTTAATGCGGCTCAGCCGATGATGCATTCATCGATGGTGCGGGGATGGTTGGTCAGGCGCTCCGGACCGGTCTCGGTGATCAGCACGGTATCGGAAATGCGATAGCCGCCATGACCGGGGATATAGAGACCGGGCTCGCAGGAGACGATCATGCCCGGCTGCAGCGGGCTGTCGTCGCCATCGGCGATCCAGGGCGGCTCGTGCAGCCAGAGGCCGATCCCGTGGCCCATGCGATGGCGCAGAAACTGCCCCATGCCGGCGTCCCTGATCACGTCGATGCAGATCCGGTTGGCCTCCGAACAGGGGCGTCCTGCGGTCAGCGCTTCGACGCCGGTCTGCTGGGCGCGGGTGGCGATATCGAAATAGCGGCGCTGCTCGTCACTGGGCTGCCCCATGACGAAGGTGCGCTCGCTCTCCGCGAAACGACCGCCCACAGCGCAGCCCAGCGACAGGATGAAGGTCTCGCCCGGCTTGACACGCTCGGCCGATGGCAGGCCATGGGGAAAGGCGGCATTCTTGCCGGTATAGACAAGGCCGCCAGCGAGCATCTGGCCGACCACGACGTCCTCATGCTCGGCATACATGGTGGAGACGCCGAAGCGGGTGACGTGACTGGCCAGTTCGGCTTCGGTCGGCAGGGGCGAGCCCGACGCGATGGCATCGCGGATCAGCTTGAGCCCGGCCTCGACCATGGCGTCGGAAATGCGGGCCGCCTCGCGGTGCAAGGCGATTTCTTCGGGCGATTTCAGCAGTCGCGCTGCTTCGAGGACCTCCGACATCACCCAGGTGGCGTCAGGTGCATAGGTCTTGAATTTCTCGACCCGACCCGCCGGCGTCGCCGGCGAATAGGCGATGCGGCCCGTTGGCCTGACCTGACCGAGCAGGATGGAAAAGGCGTCCTCGACGCCCGGGAACTCGGGATAGACGACGAATTCGGCAACCGTGTTCTGCTTCTGCGCGTGATCGGCTTCAAGAGCCGGCACCAGCATCAGGCACTCCGTCGCCGTCAGCCAGACGGCGGCTGGGCGCTCATTGGGGAAATGAAAGAAGCCGGTGAGATAGGCGACATGGTGGTGGTCGTCGACCAGAATACCATCGAAGCCGCCCGCTTCCAGGCGGGCGCGGACGCCGTCCTGGATGCGACGGTAGGTGTCGGGCGAGAGCCGTTGTTTCAAGGTCTAGTTCTCCCGGGTTCTGGGATTGCGCGCATCGTTGTAGGCAATGGACACGAGGGTGGAGGAGACGACGAGCAGCAGGATGGCCAGCGAGGGAAAGAGCGTGCACCACCAGGCGACAGTCAGGGCGCCCGACCGCTGGGCATTGAACAGGATCTTGCCCCAGGACCAGCTTTCCGGATCGCCAAGCCCCAGGAAGGAGAGCCCCGCCTCCGAGAGCACGGCGCGTGACGCGGTCAGCACGACAGAAACCACGATAATGGGCGCCACGGCCGGCAGGATGTGACGGGTCATGATCCAGATATGGGACCCGCCAATGGTCCGGGCAGCATCGACATAGGGCAGCCGTGTCACCGACAGAGCCTGCGAGCGCACGATGCGCGTGACTTCGGGCCAGGAGAACAGGGCGATGACCACGACGAGCGTCGTCACCGATGGCCCGACCAGGGCGGCGACAAGGATCATCAAGGGCAGCACCGGTAGCGCCAGCGAGACGTCGACCAGCATGGAGATGAGGCCATCGAGCCGGCGGGCATAGGCGGCCAGCACACCCAGGGCCACCCCGATGATGATGGCGAGCAAGGAGGAGGCAAAGCCGATGATCATGGAGATGCGCGTGCCCCAGATGACCTGGGCCAGGACATCGCGCCCCAGATCGTCGGTGCCGAAGGGATGGGCGGCGGAGGGCGCCTGCAAAATCTCCCTTCCATAGCCACCCGGAAAGGCCGCGAGCAGGGGCGCCATCACGGCGATGGCCACCATGAGCAGAATGACGAGAGCCGAGCCCATGCCAAGCGGATTGCGGCGAAACGCGCGCCAGGTGCGGCGCGCCGGCGACAGGTCGGCCGGTGGCATGGTCCCTGCGGCGGGGAGCGGCGCAGATGCAGGCGTTGTCGTGGACATGATCATCCGGCGCGTACCCGTGGATCGAGGAAACCGTAGGCGAGGTCAGTGACGAGATTGGCCAGCACCACGGTGGCGGCGAGCAGCACAAAGGCCCCCTGCAGCACAGGAAAATCGAGCTGTCCGACCGCTTCGAAAATGGCCCGGCCAACGCCGGGATAGGCGTAGATGGTTTCGGTCAGCACCGCGCCGCCCACCAGAAAGCCGATCTGCAGGCCGATCAGTGTCGTGGTCGGCAGCAGGGCGTTGCGCAGCGCATGTTTCCAGACGACCTTGCGCTCCGGGGTGCCCTTGGCGCGGGCCAGGTCGCAATATTCCTCACCCAGCGCCTCGATCAGCGTCGAACGCAGTGTCAGGACGTAGGAAGCCAGCTGCGCCATGACCAGGGTCAGGCAGGGCAGCACGAGATGGTGAGCCACGCTGGCATACCAGGCAAAGCCGGTCAGCCCGGACTTGACGGCGCCGCCAATGGGAAACAGCCCGGCCATCAGGCCCAGTGTATAGAGCAGGAAGATGCCGATGGACGGCACGAAAAGGGACTGGCCGATGACACCGGAGACCTGAACCACCTGGTCCACCCAGCCACGGGCACGGGTCGCTGCCAGCACGCCCAGCGGGATGCCGAACAGCACGGTCAGGACCAGCGCGGCCCCGGTCAGCAGGAGCGTCCAGGGCAGGCGCTCCATCAGGACCTGGGTGACAGGCTGGCTGCGCAGGAACGAAATGCCCAGGTTGCCCTGCACGAGTTCGCGCAGATAAGCGAAGTATTGGACCGCCAGGGGGCGGTCCAATCCGTAAAGGGCGAGCTGCTGGAGGCGGATTTCCTCCGTCATGCCCGGACCGGCAACAGCCAGCACCGGGTCGCCCGGCAGCAGCCGGACGAGGAAGAAGGTGATGGTCACGGCGAACCAAAAAGTCGCCAGTCCGCGCAGCAGCCGCTGCAATACATAGCCGCTCAGGTGCACAGGAGTTAGCCCTTTGGCTTGACCGAGGCCAGCGACAGTGGATTGACCAGAGACAGGAGGTCTGACGGCTGCATCACGAAGCCTTCCCACTTGTCGCTGTTATAGGCGAACTGGAAGGTCTGGTAGTACAGAACATTGTCGTAGACCTTTTCCTGGATGAGCCGGGCAGCGGCCTGGACGGGTGCCTTGACGGCCTCCGGGGTGGTTGCTGCCTGGGCCTCGTCGATCAGCTTTTCGAGTTCCGGGTCGGAGATCGAGGCGTAGTTGATAAAGCCATCGGTGCGGTAGGCCAGGCCGAGATAGGCGGCCGGTTCTTCCATGACGGCCCAGTTGCCGGCATAGATGTCGAAGTCCTTCTCCCGGCCGCGTGCCAGGTAGGTATTGCGCTCCAGACCGACCAGGTTGATCGTGATGCCGGACTGCGCGGCGCTGTCCTTCATGATCTGTGCCCAATTGGCGATGTCGGCAGCGCTCTGCTCATAGAGCAGGGAGAGTTCGAGACCGTCGAACATGCCGTCACCGTCGGCATCGGCATAGCCTGCCTCGGTCAGCAAGGCTTTGGCTGCCTCCGGATCAAAGGCATATTCCTCCATGGTCGGATCGGCCCAGTAGCTCAGTACCGGCGAAATCACCGACGAATTGGTCGATTGCGCCAGGCCCTGCATGGCGATGGCACGGATGGCTTCATAGTCCACCGAATGGGCCAGCGCCTGGCGCACCAGCACGTTGTCCAGCGGTTCGCGCTGCATGTTGTAGAGCACGTGCGACCAGCCCAGCGACGGCGCCTGTGCGACGGTAATGCCCGGCTGACCGTTCAGCGTCTGCGCAATCGGGGCCGGCAGGGCATTGGCGATCAGATCCAGGTCGCCGGCGCGCAGGGCCAGGGCCTCGGCGTTGACGTCCGGGAAGACGCGGAATTCGACTTCATCGATCGTGGCGCGACCGGCTTCGACCAGCGGATAGTTGTCCACCGCCTCAAGCACGTAGCGCTGCCCCACTTCCACGCTGGTGAGCTGGAACGGGCCGGCGCTGACCCAATCCTTGTCATTGGCAAAGGCGGCGACCTCGCCAACCTCGGGGAAGGCATGCTTGGGCACGATCGGCATCCAGAAGCCGATATTGGTCAGGAAGGTGCTGTCGGGGCGGCTCAGCGTGAATTCGACCCGGGTGGGCGACACCGCCGTCGCGCTGACGAAGGCAGGGACCAGGCCGGCCGTGACGCCAATCTTCTCGCTGGTCACCGCCGTGATGGTGAAGGCGACGTCTTCGGCAGAAAAGGCAGTGCCATCGCTCCAGGTCAGGTCATCGCGAATCTCGAGCCAGGCGGTCAGGCCGTCTTCGGAATAGCCCCACTCGGTGGCGACGAAGGGGTCCTTGGAGCCCTGCGCGGTCATCTGCATGAGGCGGGGATACATCAGGTTGGTGACCCAGGTATCGGAGCGGCTATTGCCGACGAGTGGATTGAAGTTGACGACATCGGCGGTCGTCCCGATGACCAGACGGGTTGCATCCTGGGCACTGACCGAGGTCAGGCCAGCCGCTGCGGCAGCCACCAAGACACCGCCCATCAGGACAGCTCGGCGGGTGAAGGCATTCCTAATATTGCGGATCATAGCGGTCTCGCTGTTCGATTGACACGTGAGTGTTGCGGCCTCTCCAAAGCCGTGTCAAGGATTGTCGTACAATTTATGAGCGAGGCGATCGCGTGACTAAAGAACAGGCAGATGAACGCACCGTCCTATCGGTTTCCGGACTGAATGTGAGCTTCGACACGCTGCGCGGCGAGGTGAAGGCCGTGCGCGACGTGTCCTTTGACCTCAAGCGCGGCGAAGTGCTTGCCCTGGTTGGGGAATCGGGCTCCGGAAAATCCGTGTCGACGCGCGCGATCATGGGCATTGTGCGCGGCAAGGCATCGATCCAGGCGGACCGGATGCAGCTGGCCGGACACGATCTGCTGACCTTGAACGAGGACGCCAAGCGCAAGCTGCGCGGGCGAGTCATCAGCCTGGTTTTCCAGGATGCGCTCTCGGCGCTGAACCCGGTGCTATCGATTGGCGACCAGTTGGGCGAGATCTACCGCACCCATCTCGGGGTTTCCCGCAAGGAGGCCCGCGAGCGGTCAATCGAGCTGCTGCGGTCGGTGCATATTGCCTCATCCGAGCGCCGCATCGACGATTTTCCCCATCAATTTTCCGGCGGCATGCGGCAACGCATCCTCATCGCTTCGGCGATTGCGCTCAAGCCCGAGGTGCTCATAGCCGATGAACCCACCACGGCGCTGGACGTCACGGTACAGGCCCAGATCCTGGACCTGCTCGATGAGCTGCGCGACGAACTGGGCATGGCCATGCTGCTGATCACCCATGATCTGGGCGTCGTCGCCCGCAGCGCCGAGCGCGTGGCGGTCATGTATGCCGGACGACTGGTCGAGACCGGCACGGTCGACAACCTGTTCCGGGCCCCGGCGCATCCCTATACGGCGGCGCTGATGGCCTCGGCACCGCGCATCGAGACGGTGGAGCGGCTCGAGCCGATCAAGGGGTCGCCGCCCAACCTGATCGCCCTTCCAACGGGCTGCGCCTTCCATCCGCGTTGCGGCCATCGCGGCGCACTCTGCAGTCAGGGGCGCCCGGAACTGACCGCAACCCGCCCC
>CAXBKI010000173.1:0-6347 GCA_963975955.1 uncultured Devosia sp. | reverse complement strand
AAGCCGTATCCTAACATTTTGTTAACCAGGTGAGTCCAATCCCCGCTGTTCCCGCAACACACACTCGACAGGAACAAACATCGAACATATAAGAACATTATAGCAACACGGGAGATGCAGATGCTCACTTTCATCAAGGACTTTGCCGCATTCGTCACGCTGGGAGCCTTCACCATCGGCTCGCTGACCTGGATGGATATCGTGACCCGACTCGTGTGACCCTAGCTGTGGATTGCCGCATCGGGACGGTATGATCATCGTCCCGCGGCATTCATAAAGGTTGCCATGACAAGCCCCGGTTTTATCCACCTCCACGTCCATTCCGCCTATTCCCTGCTGGAGGGTGCGCTGCAGCTTGAGACCATTCTCAAGCTGGCCGGTGGCGACGAGCAGCCGGCCCTGGGCATTGCCGATACGGGCAATCTGTTCGGGGCGCTGGAATTCTCTGAAAAGGCCAGCAAGAAGGGCATCCAGCCTTTGGTTGGGGTGGAGCTGGCGATCGATTTCGCCGCCGGCGAGGAGCGCGTCAGCGAGCGTGGCCATGTGGCCTGGGCGGGCAAGTCCAGCGTTGTGCTGCTGGCCCAGACCGAGGTGGGATTCGGCAATCTTTCGCGACTGGTGTCGCAATCGTTCATTGAGGGTGATGGTGGCACGGCGCGGGCACAGCTCGACTGGCTTACCCGCGACCGGCTGGAAGGGCTGATCTGCCTGAGCGGCGGGCCCGAGGGTGCCGTCGACATGGCCTTTGCCCAGGGGCATGACGGCAATGCCATCAGGCGGCTGGATCGACTGGCAGAACTGTTTGGCGACCGCTTCTATATTGAGCTGCAGCGCCACGGCCGGGTGCAGGAAGCTGCCGTCGAACCGCGGCTGGTGGACTATGCCTATCGCAAGGGCATTCCGCTGGTGGCGACCAACGAGCCCTTTTTCAAATCATCCAAGGAATTTGAGGCCCATGATGCGCTGCTGGCAATTGCCGGCGGCACCGTCCTGGCCCAGACTGAGCGCCGCAAGCTCAACGACCAGTATTATTTCAAGACGCGTGCCGAGATGGCCGCCCTGTTTTCCGACCTGCCCGAGGCGCTCGACTCTACCGTCGAGATTGCCCGCCGCGTCTCCTACCGACCCCTGACCCGCAAGCCCATCCTGCCCAAGTTCGCGGCTGCTCCCGATCTGAGCGAAGACGATGCCGTCGCCGCAGAGGCCGATGCGCTGCGCGCCATGGCGGAGGAGGGGCTGCGCAATCGCCTTGAGGCCACCGGCCCGGCGCCGGGTAAGACCGCCGAGGAGTATTGGGAACGGCTGGAATTCGAGCTGGGCATCATCCAGTCCATGAAGTTCCCCGGCTATTTCCTCATCGTGGCCGACTTCATCCGCTGGTCGAAATCGCAGGGTATTCCGGTAGGGCCGGGGCGTGGTTCGGGCGCGGGCTCGCTGGTGGCCTATGCCACCACCATCACCGATCTGGATCCACTGGCCTATAACCTGCTGTTCGAGCGCTTCCTCAATCCCGAGCGCGTCTCGATGCCGGACTTTGACATCGACTTCTGCCAGGACCGGCGCGAAGAGGTGATCCGCTATGTGCAGCGGAAATACGGCACCGAGCAGGTCAGCCAGATCATCACCTTCGGAACGCTGCAGGCGCGCGCCGTGCTGCGCGACGTCGGCCGCGTGCTGCAGATGCCCTATGGGCAGGTTGATCGCATCTGCAAGATGGTGCCGGCCAATCCGGCCGACCCCTGGTCGATCGAGCGCACCATGAAGGAAGTACCCGAGTTCAAGGCGCTGGCCGACGAGGACGAGACCGTGGCCGATCTGGTGGCCATCGGCAAGAACCTCGAAGGCCTGTTCCGCCACGCCTCGACTCACGCCGCCGGCATCATCATCGGCGACCGGCCACTGCATGATCTGGCGCCGCTCTATCGGGATCCGCGCTCGGACATGCCGGTATGCCAGTACAACATGAAGTGGAGCGAGGCTGCCGGGCTGGTCAAGTTCGACTTCTTGGGTCTCAAGACTCTGACCACGGTGCAATACGCGGTCAATATGGTGAACCTGGATGGCGGCAGTTTCCGCATCGAGGACATCCCGATCAACGACAAGGCCACCTACGACCTTTATGCGCGTGGCGACACGTTCGGCGTGTTCCAGGTGGAAGGCGCCGGCATGCGCCGGGCGCTGCTCGACATGAAGCCGGACCGCTTCGAGGATATCATTGCCATCGTGGCGCTCTATCGCCCCGGTCCGATGGACAATATCCCGCTGTTCTGCGACCGCAAGCACGGGCGCGAGGAGGTGGAATATCCCCATCCCGACCTGTCCAAGGTGCTCGATGAAACCTATGGCATCATCGTCTATCAGGAGCAGGTGATGCAGATCGCCCAGCTGCTGAGCGGCTATTCGCTGGGCGAAGCCGATATGCTGCGGCGCGCCATGGGCAAGAAGATCAAGGCGGAAATGGATGCGCAGCGCGAGCGCTTCCGCGAGGGCGCGATCAAGCACGGCCTGAAGCAGTCGCTGGCCGACACGATCTTTGACCTATTGGCCAAGTTCGCCAATTACGGCTTCAACAAGAGCCACGCGGCCACTTATGCGCTGGTCAGCTACCAGACGGCCTATCTCAAGGCGCACTACCCGCACGAATTCCTGGCCGCGTCGATGACGCTGGATATGGGCAATACCGATAAGCTCGCCGAGTTCCGCAGCGAGGCCAAGCGTCACAAGATCGAACTGGTGCCACCCTGCGTCAACCGTTCGCAGGTAGTATTCTCGGTCAAGGACAAGCGCATTCTTTATGGCCTCTGCGCGGTCAAGGGCGTCGGCCGTCAGGTTGCCGAGCATATCGTGGAAGTGCGTGGCGATACCCCGTTCAAGGATCTCGGCGAATTCGCCCGACGGGTGGATCCGCGCGTGCTCTCCAAGCGCACGCTGGAAACGCTCTGCAATGCCGGTGCCTTCGACGATATCGTGCCCCGGCGCGAGGTGGCATTTGCCGCCATCGAGGCAGTGATGGGCATGGCCCATTCCTTGACCGCCGAGCGCAACGAAGGCCAGTGGAACATGTTCGACGCCGGGGAACCGGAAACCGTTCGGTTACCCGAAGGCGTTCCCGCCTGGAGCACCACGGAACGGGCCGACCGCGAACTGAGTGCCTTCGGCTTCCATCTCTCGGCGCATCCGCTCGATGCCTATGCCGATATGTTCGACAAGCTGCGGGTGCAGCGCTGGGGTGATTTCGAGCGCGCCGTCAAGGATGGCGCGTCAGCCGGGCGTCTGGCCGGCACCATCAGCGGGCGGCAGGACCGGCGCACCCGCAAGGGTACGCCGATGATGATCCTGACCCTCTCGGACCAGTCCGGCAGTTATGAGGTCGTCGCCTTTTCCGAGCAGATCAGCCAGTTCGGCGCCATTCTGTCCCCCGGCAAATCGGTGGTCCTGCAGGTTGGTGCCGAGGAACGCGCCGAAGGGGTCAGCCTGCGCCTGCTTTCGGCCGAGCCGATCGATGGCATGGCTGAAAAGATCGACCGCCGTCTGACGGTGTTCGCAGCCAGTGCTGCGTCGCTGGGCTCAATCAGCGCCCAGCTCAAGCGGGGCGGGGAGGGCAGTGTGAATTTTGTGGTCATCCGCGATGGTGGCGCCCGCGAATACGAGATCGAACTGCCCGGCACCTATCGGCTGACCTCCGAAGTCGCCGGCGGCATCAAGGCGCTCGAGGGGGTTATGGACGTGCGGTTCCACTGATGCTGGGACACGTCTCGCTGGGCGTCCGAAACCTGGCGCAGGCCGCGCGTTTCTACGATGCGGCGCTTGGCGCTCTTGGTTTTGTGCGCGTGTGGACCGGTGAAGATGTACTGGGCTATGGCGAACCGGGCAGGGGCGAGAAACTCAACCTGTTCGAGCGGGCGAACGCTGGCGCGCCGGGCGCGGGGTTTCATCTCGCCTTCAATGCGCCGAGCCGCCAGGCCGTTGATGATTTCCATGCTGCGGCGCTCGCCTGTGGCGGGGCAGATGCCGGCGCGCCGGGGGTTCGGCCGCACTATGGTCCGCACTACTACGCCGCCTTTGTGCTGGACGGCGATGGGCACAAGCTTGAGGCGGTCTTTCAAGATAGTTGAAGGAGCGGGGAGGGCTGCGTCGATTTCATCGTCATCTCAGATGTAGGCCCCCACCAGTACGAGATCGGACTGCCCGGCACCGACTGCCTCATTGCCGAAGTCGTCGGCGGCAGCAAGGCGCTCGACGGCTTGACGGGCGTGCGGTTCCGCTGGGGAAAGCTGAGCAAGGGCTGCTGATTACTCCCCATTGCATCGTGTCATCCCGGTCCGGAAGCGGATTCGGCCAGTCAGATTGGCCGATAAGTTGTGACCAACTCCGACAGGCAGGGCATTGGCACAAGCGCTCGCGAGGATGTTAGCCTATGCCAGAGACCGTAGGTGCAATCACTTCCACTGGGGAACTTTAAACCACATAGATAGGAAACCGATGACTGACGAAAATGGGAATGGCAGCGAAGAGGTTCGTCCGCCCGAGGGACCGACAGGGATCATCCAGACCGACTATTCCATTGGTCAGGATAATTTCGTGTCGCGTCGCGGCATTCTGAGTGTGGACGTGCACAATCCGGTATTTGTGATTTCCGGGCTGACCATCGTCCTGTTCGTTGTCACGACGATGGTGCTGGGCAGTAGGGCTACTGATGCCTTTGTCGGGCTGCGCAACTTCCTCACCGATCACTTCGACTGGTTTTTCATTATTGCCGGCAATGTCTTCGTACTGCTCTGCCTGGCCTTGATTGTCTCCCCACTGGGCAAGATCCGGATCGGCGGACGGGATGCAACCCCGGATTATTCCTACACCGGCTGGCTGGCCATGTTGTTTGCTGCCGGCATGGGCATTGGTCTGATGTTCTATGGCGTGGCCGAGCCGCTCACCAACTTCACCGCCGCCTTCACCGGCCCGGTGATGGAAGCCGGTGTCCGGACCGACTGGGCGCCGCTGGATGGCGCCACCGGCGATGCGGAAGCGTCCCGACGGCTGGCCATGGCGGCCACTATTTTCCACTGGGGCCTGCATCCATGGGCCATCTACGCCGTGGTTGCGCTTTCGCTGGCGATCTTCTCCTATAACAAGGGTCTGCCGCTGACCATGCGGTCGATCTTCTACCCCGTTTTTGGCGAACGCATCTGGGGCTGGCCCGGGCACATCATCGATATCCTGGCCGTCTTCGCGACGCTGTTCGGCCTGGCTACCTCGCTGGGCATAGGGGCCGGACAGGCCAATGCCGGGCTCAATTTGCTGTTTGGCCTGCCGGTCGGAAACGTCTCGATGGTATTGCTGATCGTGGCCATAACCGGGGTCGCGCTGTTGTCGGTGGTGGCCGGGCTCGATGCCGGCGTCAAGCGCCTATCGGAAGTCAACATGATCATGGCCGGGCTGTTGCTCGTCTTTGTCGTGGCGGTGGGGCCGACCTGGCAGATCATCACCGGCTTTTTTGCCAATCTGTCGGCCTACGCCCAGAACCTGCCTGCCTTGTCCAACCCGTTCGGTCGGACGGATGACAATTTCCGTCATGGCTGGACGGCCTTTTACTGGGCCTGGTGGATGTCCTGGTCGCCATTCGTGGGCATGTTCATCGCGCGCGTCAGCCGCGGCAGAACGGTGCGGGAGTTCCTGGTCTGCGTGTTGCTGGTCCCCTCTACGGTCAGCGTCCTGTGGATGACGGCCTTTGGCGGCACGGCGATCAGCCAGGTGGTCAATGACGGCTATAATGCCGTGGCGGACTCGGTCCTCGAACTGCAGCTTTTCCAGATGCTGGCCGCATTGCCGCTGACGCAGATCACGTCGTTCATCGCTATCGCGCTGGTGATCGTCTTCTTCGTGACCTCCTCGGATTCGGGGTCCCTGGTCATCGATACCATCACCGCCGGCGGCAAGGTGGATGCCCCTGTGGGTCAGCGCATTTTCTGGGCGAGCTTTGAGGGTCTTGTCGCCATTGCGCTGCTGCTGGGCGGCGGTCTGGCGGCTTTGCAGGCAATGGCGGTTTCAACCGGCCTTCCCTTTGCCATCATCCTGCTGCTGGCCTGCTTCGCCCTGGTCAAGGGGCTTCTGAGCGAACCGCGATAGCGCAATCCTCCTGGCGGGCGGAGTCTTGGGGGCGGGCCGTACCGGCCCCACCCTCGCCCGCCGACGGCGGCCTGGCATGGCTGTCATCCGGGCAGGGCAGGGCTGAGCACTCTTGCTCTTTTAATCAAGTCCGCCTATATCGCGCATGCGTTCGACTGTGTGTCGGCGCGATTTCACACACGAGGCAGGCGTTTTGGGTAACCGGAATGCCATCCGGTGGCGGG
>CAXBKI010000172.1:0-6350 GCA_963975955.1 uncultured Devosia sp. | reverse complement strand
AGATTACACCCGCCCGGCAGGGGCGGGGATAAGTTCCTAGCTGGCGCGCTTGATGCCGATGCGGGCAAGAGCCTCGATGGCCTGTTCGACCACTGGATTATGGGCTGGCGCCAGGCTCGACGGCGTGCGGCGGCTGGTCTCGGTAAAGGGCTTGTATTCAGGCTTGGCCAGATCAAGCAGGTTCACTTCGCCACGCCATGCGCTCATCAGGTAAGCCATTGAATCGGGCGTGACATTGCCGAACATGGTGGCAAAATCGGCCAGCGCGCGCGAGCGGTCGCTGTCGTGGCTGGTGGCATGGATCAGCACCTTGAGCCCGTCATAGGCGCTGCAACCGAAGGCCCGCAGGATGACAAAGAGCGCCGAGCCGGTCACGTCATGGGCAATCTGGCCGCAACGCACTTCATCCAGGCCCGTGATCTGGCTGAGCAGCTTGGTAACCTCTGGACGGCGGTTCTCGGAATAGAGCTTCATCAATGCCTTGGTCAGTTCAGCATTGGCGACGGTGAGCTGTTCAATGGTCTTCTTGATCGGAGCCGAGGGGGTGTCGCGGTGCGCAAAGGCCTGAATCACCTTCAGGCGGTCCGCGTCCGACAGGTCAAAGAATGCCGGTGCGAGCAGCGCCGCGTCGAAATCGCTGCGCTTGGCCAGTGATTCGGCGACCATGTGGTCCATCTGCGCGGACCGCGCCAGGGCACTCAGATAAGCGCCGCGGGGCACGATCCCGGTATTGGCGGCCAGGGCGCGGTAGACCTTGCGCGAATTCATCTGGAACAGCTTGGCCAGAACCACATTGGACAGATCGGCACGGGCGGCGATGGTCGAGGCGCCCGGCACGTCATAGCGGGCAATGATGCCCAGCATGGTCTGCTCGGACAACTCCTTGGCGCCGCTCAGGAATGTGTTGAGGTCCTCGCCGATATTTTCTACCACCAGGCGTTCGAGCGCCGGCGACAGCACTTCGGCGCGCCCCAGGATTGCCGCGCCC
This sequence comes from uncultured Devosia sp., assembly GCA_963975955.1. Lineage (GTDB taxonomy): Bacteria > Pseudomonadota > Alphaproteobacteria > Rhizobiales > Devosiaceae > Devosia. Next base: position 5,362 of record CAXBKI010000172.1, on the reverse strand, counting down.
TTGGCCTTGGCCTGCGCCCCGGCGATGGGGAACAGCCGGCTGGCCAGCGCTTCAAACTGTTCCATTTCGGGAGCGGTCGCCTTGCCGCGCCGCGTGTAAGCGTCGCAAGCGGCGATCAAAAGCGTGTTGGTTCGGTCAACGCCGCCGGTTTCGATCAGGAGCTGAAACGTCTCGTAGGGCTGGAAACCAAGCATTTTATAAGGACCGTCACTTCGGAATCGCATCACATTCGATGCATCACCACCTTTGCCGCCAATTCGTTAGCAGACTGTTAACCTTGACGATCTCTTAATGGTCCCCGGAGCACGAGGGGCGTCGTGTCGACCGATCTGCAACACCAGACGCTGCCCCCAGGGAAGGGGGAGCGAAACAAAATGGAGGGCGGCTTGGGAAAGCTAGTCAAGATTGATGGCCGACGGAAATTGGCCACTGCCGGGAAGAAACCCCCTGGCGACGCCCAGATACTCATGTTTACCGGGGTGCGTTATGAACGCGGGACGCCGTCTCTGCCTAAAAAGTCTCTCGGCCCGCGGTCCAAGCGAAAGCGTGGCTGATCACGGCCGCACCAGCCTGCGCATGCTGACGATTGTCGCGCTGACCGCGCTGTTGACTGCCTGCGTGGCGCGACCAACGGGCGATTTCGGCCGCGCTGAAACCGGCCTGCTGCATGATACCGTCATGCCGTTTGCCGGGGATAAGATCAGCACCCTGCGCGGCGAACCGGTATCGGGCTTCAACAAGACCGACCAGGAAGTGGCGCTTCCTGATTGCGCCCCATGCCAAGGACTGGGCATTCGACGCCTCGGTCGAGCTGCAGCGCACCCGGATCATCCCGCCCAAGGACGAATATTACCGCACCGACCGCTATTACAGCTGGCTCAAATCGACGGCCTACCGATCCTCCCGCACCCGCTACAGCACTGTCGGCGGCAATGTGACCATCGACATTGATACCCTGCCCACCACTTTTGCGGCCATCTGCGCGGTGATTGCGGTCGATCGCCAGCGCGCCATTGCGCTCTCGGGACTGCGCAACGACCTGCCTCCCAGCGCAGCCAGTGACGTGGCGGCCCGCAAATATGAGAATGACGCCTTCATTGCCTGGTTCGTGCGCGCGCTGAACTACCGCTATCAGAGCTATGACTTCGCGCTCGACATCCTGGTGGTGGAGACGCCCCACGAGCAATCGCTGGCCGTCGACGCCGCCCTGCAGCGTCTGTCGGTCTACGTCACCCGCGCCAATCGCCATGATTTCTGCGGCGACGGCGGCATAGCCGGGGGCAGGGGTGGTGTCGTGATACCGTCACGCTTCCAAAATAAGGGCGATAGCGAGATCGTGCTGCTCAAGTAGCGCCGCAAACGGGGAGCCCGCCTTGGACACCGCACCAGCCACAAGCCGCCGATCGGTCGGCGAGGTGTTCATCGTCTTCCTCAAACTGGGCCTGACCGCCTTTGGCGGGCCTATCGCCCATCTCGGTTATTTTCGCGACGAACTGGTGCTGCGCCGGCAATGGCTCGGCGAGGCGGCCTATGTCGACCTGGTGGCGCTGTGCCAGTTTCTGCCCGGCCCGGCCTCCAGCCAGGTCGGCTTTGCCCTGGGCCTGATGCGCGCCGGGCCATGGGGCGCCGTCGCCGCCTGGACGGCCTTTACCCTGCCGTCGGCCATGGCGATGGTGCTGTTCGCCACGGCGGCCGCCGCGCTGGACGGTCCGCTGGCGCAGGGCGTGCTGCACGGCCTCAAGCTGGTGGCCGTGGCGGTGGTGGCCCAGGCGGTGTGGGGCATGGCCCGGACCCTGACCCCCGACCGGCAGCGCGCCAGCATTGCCGTGCTGGCCATTGCCGCCATCGTCGTGCTGCCCGGCGCTTTCGGCCAGATCGCCGCCATCGGCCTGGGCGTGGCGGGCGGATCGGCTTGCCCATTCTGGCCAGCAGCGGCAACAGCCATGCCATTGCGCTGTTTGACGGGTTCTACCGCGCCGGCGCGCTGGTGTTTGGCGGCGGCCATGTGGTGCTGCCGCTGCTGGAGGCCGAAACCGTGGCGCGGCACTGGCTGAGCGCGGATGCCTTCATTGCCGGCTATGGGCTCACCCAGGCCATGCCCGGGCCGCTCTTTACCTTCGCGGCCTATCTGGGTGCAGCCAGTGAGCCCAGCCCCAATGGCCTGCTGGGGGCGGCCATCGCGCTGATAGCCATCTTTGCGCCGGGCTTCCTGCTGCTGATCGGCACGCTGCCCTTCTGGAACAGCCTGCGCGGCCGACCGCTGGCGCAGGCCGGCATGCGCGGCGCCAATGCCGCCGTGGTCGGGATCCTGGGCGCCGCGCTCTACAATCCCGTCTTTGTCAGCGCAGTGCTGGGGCCTGTCGACTTCGCCCTGGCCACCGCCGGCTTTGTTGCGCTGGTGGCGTGGAAGGCGCCGCCCTTTGCGGTGGTGCTGGCGCTCGGCATTGCCGGTGGCGCGCTTGGCGTTGCGCCGTAAAGCCTGAGGCAGCGCCCTGCGCCGTCCGCACCGGGCCGCCATTCCGATCCATCCGGGCGCCAGGACGCGGGTTGACGGCTCCCTTCGTTTTTTATAACCATCCGGTTGGAAATAAAAATGGATAGAGCATGGGCCGCAAGCGAACCATCGATCAGGGCGAAATCCTCAACGCTGCCGAACGCGTGGTTGCGCGGGAAGGTGCCGCCCGGCTGACGCTTGACGCGGTCGCCACCGAGGCGGGTATCAGCAAGGCGAGCGTGCTCTACGACTACAAGTCCAAGCAGGCGCTCGTCGCCGCCCTGGTCGAGCGCAGCGTTGCCGCCGACAACGCGTTCAACCATGCGGCAATCGCGGGGCTGGGCGACGCCGCCAATGCCACCATACGCGGGCGCATTGTCGCTGCCTCCGAGCCGCTGCCCGATGCCTTTCGGCCCATTGCGCTCAATCTGTGCGCGGCCCTGGCCCAGGATGCCGAGCTGCGCCAGACCATCCAGCGCAACCAGAGCGCGGTGATTGGCGATATCATGACCAGCTCGGCCAATCCGCGTGGCGCCCTATTGGCCTATCTGGCGCTGGAGGGGCTGAAGCTGCTGGAATCGCTGGACTATCACAGCTGGCCCAAGCCCGAGCGTGACCGCATTCTGCGCGAAATCAGCTGGCTGGTGGACAAGCAGCCGGAGGGGACGACGCCCTTGCCGACACCCCCGCCCGACTAGCCGTTTCGGCCCATGCCCTTGTACCCGCCACGCCGGCTCGCGCCGGCGGCGGCGAAGCCTTGCCCAATCAGGAGACTTCTCGCATGACACCTCGCACTCTCTTCATCACCGGCGGCAGCGGCTATCTCGGCCGCAATTTCATCCGGCACTTCATCGGCCAGGGCTGGCAGGTGGTCGCGCTGGCCCGCAGCGACGCGGCCGCCGCAACCGTCGCCGGGCTGGGGGCCCAGGTCTGGCAGGGTGAGCTGGCTTCGCCCGATTTGAGCAGCGGCATGGCCGGCTGCGCGGCCCTGATCCACGCCGCAGCAGACACCGATCACGGCAGGGGCACCGCCGCGCAGGCTGCCACCAATCTGGATGGCACGCGCCAGGTGCTCGACGCCGCCCGGCAGGCCGGCATCCGCCGTGTCATCCATATCAGCTCGGAATCGGTGCTGCTCGACGGGCGGCCGCTGGTCAATGCTGATGAGAGCCATCCTTATCCGCGCCGGCCCGCCGGCAGCTATTCGCGGACCAAGGCGGCGGCCGAGCGGCTGGCGCTGGCTGCCAGCAGCCCCGGTCTTGAGGTTGTCGCGGTGCGGCCCCGTCTGGTCTGGGGACGTGACGACACCACCGCCCTGCCGCAATTGCTGGCCGCCGCACGGTCGGGCCAGCTGGCCTGGATCGATGGCGGTCACTACGCCACCTCCAGCACCCATATCGCCAATCTGTGCCTCGGCGTGGAACTGGCGCTGGCCAAGGGACGGGGCGGGGAGGCCTATTTCATCACCGACGGCACGCCCTGGACCTTCCGCGCGCTGGTCAGCGGCATGCTGGCTGCCAGCGGCGTTGCCGTTCCCGACAAGACGGTGCCGCGCTGGCTGCTCCATGCCATGGCCAGGATCGGCGATCGCCTGGCCGACCTGACCGGGGGCAGGGTGACCCTGCCCATCACCTTGCAGGCCTTTGCGACCTCGGCTGTCGAAGTCACCCTCGACATCTCCAAGGCGCAGGGCGAACTGGGCTACCAGCCGGTGGTCAGCATCGACCAGGGTCTGGCGGAGATGCGGGCAGGCGCGACCTAGGACAGTGGTCCCGCCCGCTCGGGGCGGCGGGTGGCGCCAGGCATGTTCCACGCCGGCAAACCCCTGCTATACTGGGTCGGCCTCGGGAGGAGGCTCTTTGTGGGAGAGACACGCCATGACCATTGCCAAGAACACCATCTGCATCTGGTTTGACAGCGAGGCCGAGGCGGCAGCGCGGTTTTACGCCGAGACCTTTCCCGACAGCGCGGTTGGCGCCATCAGCCGCGCGCCGTCCGATTTCCCCTCCGGCAAGGCCGGCGATGTGCTGACAGTGCATTTCACCGTCTGCGGCATCCCCTGCATGGGATTGAATGGCGGCTCAGCCTTCCAGCAGAGCGAAGCCTTTTCGTTCCAGATCGCTACCGACGATCAGGCCGAGACCGACCGCTACTGGAATGCCATTGTGGGCAATGGCGGCACCGAAAGCGCCTGCGGCTGGTGCAAGGACCGCTGGGGCGTGTCCTGGCAGATCACCCCGCGCGCCCTCAGCGAGGCGATGGCTGCCGGCGGCGAGGAGAGCCGGCGCGCCTTCGAGGCGATGATGACCATGGGCAAGATCGACATTGCCGCCATCGAAGCGGCACGGCGCGGCTAGCTGTCGGGGCCCGCGGGTTGATGGGGCGATCGCTCCGCTGGAGGGGGAGGAGAAAGACATGCACAAGGGCTCGTGCCTGTGTGGTGCCATCCGGTTCGAGGTGAGGGGCGAGCTGCCGGAGGCCTCGGCCTGCCATTGCAGCAAGTGCCGCAAGCACACCGGACATTATGAGGCAGGCGTGGACGTGCCGCGCGATGCCTTCAGCTTGACCGGCGGCGACAGGCTGACCTGGTATCACTCATCGGACAAGGTGCGGCGCGGCTTTTGCTCGATCTGCGGCTCATCCCTGTTCTTCGACCCGGTCCAGCTCGACTGGATCGGCATCATGATGGGCGCGTTTGACGGACCCACCCGGACCCGTCTGGCGCTGCATATCTTCGTTGCCGACAAGGGTGACTATTACGAGATCGCTGACGGCGTGCCGCAAAACCTGCAATAGCGCGGCCCCGGCTGGCCCTTCCCGACTTTGCATGGGGAACGGCCAGGGCGGGGGGCGACTAGAATTCGGTCC
>CAXBKI010000171.1:0-6351 GCA_963975955.1 uncultured Devosia sp. | reverse complement strand
GGCGTCCATGAATTCGAGCGGGGTAAAACCCTCGTCGCTGGCCAGATTGGCCAGCTTCGCGCCGGCCCCCGACTGGGCCAGGACAGCCCCTTGGCCTGCAGCTGGCAGGCTGGCGGTGACCTTGGTGGGGCGGGTGATGACGTTCACCATGGGGCTAAATCCTTCATATGACAAAGCAGTATCGGGGCATGAGTACCCTAGATCGACCGGGGAGGGGGTGGCCACAAGGGCCGATCCCCGGAAATCATGCCGCTGAAAGGATATATCAAAGGTCTGGCATTCCGTGGCGATCGGTTGCGCCTGAGCGGTGGAAAATGGAACACGCCCGCAAGGCCGTCAGTGGGCTTTTCCAGCAGAAAGAGATAGTCCTAAGGTCCGTTCCCAGCAGCAATGTCGGGCTGGCGGCTTTGTGCCCATGCGCGCAGGGCGGCACGATCCAGGAGTAAGCAATGATCAAGAATTTGAAGTTCACCGGCGCCATTTCTCGCCGACAGTTCGGCAGCCGCAACCTGGTTGCCTCGGTCGCCATGATGGCCATGCTCGCGGCAAGCCCTGCGGTGCTGGCACAGGGAAGCGGCGACGCGTCCGCCGTCATTGAAATCGGCTCGCTGTACGAGCCGCAGAACCTGGACAACACTGCCGGCGCCGGACAGGGCATCAACGAAGCCTTCAATGGCAATGTCTATGAAGCCCTGTTCGCCCTGACGGACAAGGGCACGGTCGAAAACGCGCTCGCCGCCGACTATTCGGTCAGCGAGGACGGGCTGACCTATACCTTTACACTGCAGCCGGGCGTCACCTTCCATTCGGGGGATCCGCTTACCGCCGCCGATGTCAAGTTCAGCATCGAGCGGGTGACGGCAGAGACGTCGAAAAGTTCGCGCAAGAAGAGCCTTGCCACCATCACCGGCATCGATACGCCCGATGACCAGACGGTTGTGGTCACTCTTTCGGAACGCTCGATCTCGCTGCCCTATAATCTGAGCTATGTGTGGATCGTCAACGACGCCGCCACGAGCCTGACCGATGCCGAAGACGGCACTGGCCCCTACAAGCTGGCCGATTGGCGCCGGGGCTCATTCCTGTCGCTGGACCTGGCGCCCGACTACTGGGGCACGGCACCCGCCAATGCGGGCGTGGTATTCAACTATTTCACCGACGCGACCGCTCTGAACAATGCCCTGCTGACAGGGGCTGTGGACATCGTGACGTCGGTGCAGAGCCCCGATGCCCTGGCCCAGTTCAAGGACAATCCGGACTTCACCGTGACGGCGGGCCAGTCGACGACCAAGGAAATCCTGGCGTTCAACGATCGCGTGGCGCCTTTTGACAACGTCACGGTGCGCAAGGCCGTCGCCCGCGCCATCGACGACAAGAAGCTGCTGGAATCGATCTGGGGCGAGTATGGCAGCCTGATCGGTTCGATGGTGCCACCGACCGACCCCTGGTATGTCGACCTGACAGCTGTTGATGCCTATGATCCCGAAAGTGCCAAGGCGCTGCTGGCCGAGGCGGGCCTGCCGGACGGTTTCAGCTTTACGCTCGATACGCCCGATTATGACCCTCACCCGGTGGTTGCTGAGTTCATCAAGAGCGAACTGGCCAAGGTCGGCGTGACGGTCGACATCAGGATCATCACAGCCAACGAATGGTACACCAAGGTGTATCAGGCCCATGATTTCGAGGCGACGCTGCAGGAGCACGTCAATCACCGCGACATCGTGTTCTATGGCAATCCGGACTTTTACTGGGGCTACAACAACCCCGAGGTTGTCGACCTGATCAAGCAGTCGGAGGCCTCGGCGAGCATCGAGGAACAGACCGAGAAGCTGACCGAAGCCAATAAGATCATTGCTGAGGACGCTGCCAGCGACTGGCTGTACCTGTATCCGCAGATCGTGGTATCGGCATCCAACGTGACCGGCTATCCGATCAACGGCCTGAACTCCCAGTTCTACGCCGCAGCCATTGAAAAGACCGCCAACTAGGCCGCTGCGAACCGGCGAAAGGATCGTCTCATTCTCCGCTACATCCTTCGTCGGTCCGCCATTCTGCTGGTGTCATTGCTGTTTGCCGCGGTGGTGCTGTTTGCGCTGCTGCGGCTGCTGCCGGGCGACCCTGCCAACGCCCTGGTGGGCGTTGGCGCCACGCCTGACCAGATTGCCGCGGCCCGGGCGCAGGTGGGTTCCGACCTGCCGCTGGCCGCCCAGTTCGTCAGTTTCGTCGGCAGTCTTGCCCGGTTCGATCTGGGCAATTCGTTTGTCAGCAAGGCTTCCGTTGGCGGTGAAATACTCGATCGGCTGACGGTGACAGTGCCGCTGACGCTTTTCGCCTTCGTATTGGCCATCCTGCTGGCGGTGCCATTCGGCATCATTGCGGCCACCCGGGCGGACAGGTGGTATGGCGCGGCGATCTCGGTCGTGTCGCAGCTGGGCATCGCCATTCCGGTCTTCTGGGTCGGCATTCTGCTGGTGACCGTCTTTGCCATCAATCTCAAGCTGTTTCCCTCGGGCGGTTTCCCGCGGCGCGGCTGGGAAGATCCACTCAACGTCATGCGCGACCTGGCGCTGCCGGTGCTGACCGTTGCCATTGTCATGGCATCGTCCCTGCTGCGCTATGTGCGCTCGGCGACGCAGGATGTGCTGGGGAGCGACTATCTGCGCACCGCGCGGGCGCTTGGTTCAGGCTTTGGCGAAGCCCTGGTGCGCCATGGCATCCGCAATGGTTCGGTACCGATTATTTCCATTCTGGGCATCGAGCTTGCCTCGACCTTCCTGGGCGCGGTGGTGGTGGAAAAAGTGTTCGCCCTGCCCGGACTGGGCTCGATGCTGTTGCTCGGCATTTCCCAGCGTGACTATCCCAATGTGCAGGGCGTGCTGTTCGTCTCGACCCTGCTGGTCCTGCTGATCGGCTTTGTTGCAGACATCATCCAGCGTCTGGTCGATCCCCGGCTGCGCGACCGCAGCACCGGGACCGCGTCATGACCGCTCCGGCCGATGCCCTCGAGCCGGTGTCGCGCAAGCGCACCCGGCATTCATGGACGTTTTCGATCGGGCTGATCCTGGTCGGGCTCAACGTCGCCGCGGCGCTGCTGTCGCTGGTGTGGACGCCATACGATCCCTCCAGTACAGCCGGCGGGCGGCTGGAGATGCCGTCGCTGACGCATCTGGCCGGCACCGACAGGTTGGGGCGGGACGTGTTCTCCCAGATCATGATCGGCGCCCGCATCGCCTTGCAGGTCGGGGCAGGGGCGGTGGCTATCGGCGCCGTCATAGGCGTCACCATGGGTCTGCTCGCAGCCTTTGCCAGCAAGTGGCTCGACGACGCGCTGGCTGCGGCACTCGACATCCTTATCGCTTTTCCAACGCTGCTGCTGGCCATGCTGGTGGTCGCGGCCAGCGAGACGGCCACATTGTGGTCGGCGATCCTGGCGCTCGGCATCGCCCTTTCGGCCATTGTCGGCCGGCTGACCCGCATCCTGGCCAAGCGCGTGCTGCAGATGGACTATATCACGGCGGCCCGGACTTCGGGCACGAGCTGGCCAATGATCGTCGTCAAGCATGTGCTGCCCAATATCTGGCCGACGCTGCTGGTCAATTTTGCGCTGCAATTCGGGCTGGCGGCCATTGCCGAAGCCTCCTTGTCCTATCTGGGGCTGGGCGCGCCGCCGCCCAATGCCTCCTGGGGCCGTCTGCTGCAGGAAGCCCAGAGCACGGTCTATGCTGCCCCGTTCGGGGCCATCGCGCCGGGCCTGGCGCTGCTGCTGCTGGTGATTGGCATCAACCTGTTCGCCGACGGGCTTCGCGATCTTGCCGACCCCACCAGGAGGAACAGCCGATGAGCCTGTTGTCCGTGCAGGGGTTGAGTATCAGGACCGGCGACAGCGAGCTGGTGTCCGACCTGTCCTTTGGCATCGAGCCGGGTGGCCGGATGGGCCTGATCGGAGAATCGGGGTCGGGCAAGTCACTGACGGCCATGGCCATCACCGGGCTGTTGCCACGTGACATCGTCGCCAGCGGGTCAATCCTGCTCGATGGCCAGCAAGTGGTTGGGGCCGGCGAAGCGACGATGGGCCGCTTGCGCGGGGTGGCCAGTGCGGTGGTCTTTCAGGAGCCGTTGACGGCGCTCGATCCGCTGATGCGGCTGGGTCGGCAGATTGCCGAGCCGGTGCGCCGACGCTTTCGTCGCGAGGGGCTGGATCCGCGCAATATCGAAAGCGAGGTGCTCAGCCTGATCGAGCGGGTCTCGCTGCCGCAACCAGAGCGTATTGCCCGCGCCTATCCCTATGAGGTTTCCGGCGGCCAGCGGCAGCGCGTCGCCATTGCCATGGCGCTGGCCTGCCGGCCCAAGCTGCTGATCGCCGATGAGCCGACCACGGCGCTGGACGTTACAACGCAGGCCGAGATCCTGCGCCTGCTCGACAGTCTGGTGCGGGATCTGGGAATGGGGCTGCTGTTCATCAGCCACGACCTGCCGGTCGTCGCCAAGGTGGTTGACCAGGTAACGGTGCTGCGGCAGGGCAGAGCGGTGGAACAAGGCGCGGTGGAAGCTGTGCTGCGGGCGCCCGCCCAGCCCTATACCAAGGAGCTCGTGCAGGCAGCGCAGACACTCGACCGGGCGCTGGGTGGTGTCCGATGAGCCTGTTCAGCGTTGATCATGTCAGCTTTGGCTATGGGCGCGGCCGAATGGTGCTCGACGACGTCAGTCTGGTCGTGCATCGGGGCCGCAGCCTGGGGATTGTGGGCGAATCCGGCTCGGGCAAGACAACGCTGCTGCGACTGCTGCTCGGGCTGAACCGTCCAACGGCCGGCTCTATCCGTTTTGGCGACAGCCCGCTGGATACCGCAGACAGAAGCTTCATGCGCGGCTATCGAAAATCTGTGCAGGCGGTGTTCCAGGACCCTTATTCGTCGCTCGACCCGCGGCAAAGAGTGAAGAACATTATCGCCGAGCCGCTGCGCTCGCTGCGTATTGCCGGGCCTGTCGACGAGGCGGTCAAGGCGGCACTGCTGTCAGTGGGCCTGGGCGAAGATGCCATGGGTCGCTACCCGCATGAGTTTTCCGGCGGCCAGCGCCAGCGCATTGCCATTGCGCGCGCCATCGTTGCCCGACCCGAACTGGTGCTGGCCGACGAGGCTGTCAGTGCGCTCGACCTGTCGACGCGGGTCAAGATCGTTGCGCTGCTGCAATCGCTGTCGCAATCGATGACCCTGTTGCTGGTGTCGCATGACCTCAGCGTCGTCGCTTCGCTGTGCGAGGACATTGTCATCCTCGAGCGCGGCCGGATCGTGGAGAGTGGCAAGACGCGCCAGGTTCTTGATGCACCGCAACACAGCTACACGCGCAAGCTGATCGACAGCGTGCCGCGCATGCCGGTCTGACCGGCGTCATTTGGGGAGGTCGACATGACCACGGACTACCAGCAGACCATCGCCGATTGGCAGGCCAAGCGGTTTGAGCATCTGACCGCCGAGGATGGCTGGCTCAACGTCATCGGCCGATACTGGCTGGAGGACGGGGTGGCACGGATCGGTTCGGCCGCGGACAATGACATCATCCTGCCGGCTGGCCCGGCCCGGCTCGGGACCATCACGCAGGCGCCGGGCAAGCTGGTATTTCAGCCCGAGGCCGCCGGACAGGCCGCTGTCGTCCTCACGCCCGATGCTGCCAACCCGCCCAAATTCTCGGTCGGCAGCCTGCGTTTTGAAGTCACCACGATGGACGGTCGCAACGCGTTGCGCGCACGCGATGCCGAGGCGCCCGAACGCGCCAGTTTCAAGGGATTGAGCTATTTCCCGACCGATCCTGCCTGGCGCATTGTCGCCGAATGGTCACGTCTGGATCAACCGATTACCACGGGGATCGACACGGTTGCCGGCATTCCGAGCACGGTCCAGATTACCCACAAGGCCGTGTTCACCCATGCCGGCCAGCGCTTCGCGCTATTGCCCACCCATGGCACCGCGCAGAAGCCGCAATTTGTGCTGCGTGACCTCACCTCGAAGTCGGAGACTTATGGCGCGTCCCGCTTCGTCTATGGCGAGGCGGTGAGCGAAGGTGAGGGCAGCATCGTGCTCGACTTCAACAAGGCGTTCAATCCGCCCTGCGCCTTCACCGATCACGCCGTCTGCCCATTGCCGCCGCCCGAGAATATCCTGCCGTTCCGCATCGAGGCGGGCGAGAAGAAGCCTGGTTACGGCAGCTGAAGGTTGCCGGGAAGAGCCTGCAGGATCGTGCCGCAACCGCCATGAGCGCGCGGAATGTGCCGAACCCATCGGCAAGCCCGGTGTGCAGGCGAGGCTCAGCTGGCAGCCATCTGTTGCTGGAACCAGCGACGAACAAGCTGCATGG
>CAXBKI010000170.1:0-6410 GCA_963975955.1 uncultured Devosia sp. | reverse complement strand
AGGCGAAGCAGGCCTGCGCACGTCATGAGCCTTTACCGCAATTTCCTGTCGGTGGGTGGCCTCACCTTGCTGTCGCGCGTCGCCGGCTTTGCCCGCGATGCGCTGATGGCGGCGGTGCTCGGCGTCGGGCCGGTGACCGACGCCTTCTATGCCGCCTTCCGCTTTCCCAACCTGTTCCGGCGCCTGTTCGCCGAAGGCGCCTTCAACACCGCCTTCGTGCCGCTGTTCTCCACCGCCCTCGAAACCCAGAGCGTCGACGAGGCCAAGCTATTGGCCAGCCGCATCATGAGCTGGCTGCTTGCCACCATTGTCGTGGTCACCATTCTGGCCGAGATCTTCATGGAACCCATCATGGCGCTGTTTGTGCCCGGGTTCGACGATCCGGCCAAGTTTGCCCTGACGGTGTACCTCACGCGCATCATGTTCCCCTATCTGGCCTGCATGTCGCTGATGGCCGCCTATGGCGCCATCCTCAATACGCTGGGGCGGTTCTTCGCTGCCGCCTTCGCGCCGCTGATCCTCAACATCGTCAATATCGCCGCGCTGATACCGCTGGCCATTTTCGTGCTCGAGGACAAGGCAGATGCCGCCTTCTGGGTCGCCATCGCCACCATGCTGGGCGGCATTGCCCAGCTCGCGCTGGTCTATGGCGCCATCCGACGCGCCGGCTTTGTGCCGCGGCTGGGCATCCCGCGCCCCAATGCCGAGGTGCGCCGCTTCTGGTGGCTGGCCATTCCGGCCATCCTGACCGGCGGCATCACCCAGATCAATATCTTCGTGGGCACCGTCATCGCCTCGGGCGGCGAGAATACAATTGCCATCCTGGGCTATGCCGACCGGCTCTATCAATTGCCGCTGGGCATTATCGGCATCGCCATCGGCACGGTCCTGCTGCCCGAGCTGAGCCGGCATCTGAGCGCAGGCCGCGACGCCGCTGCCGCCAAGAGCCAGGATCAGTCGCTGCTGCTGTCCATGGTGCTCTCGCTGCCCGCCGCGGCGGCCCTGGCCGTGCTGGCCGTGCCCATCGTGCGGGTGCTGTTCGAGCGCGGTGCCTTTGACGCTTCGGCAACCGTTCCAGTGGCCCAGGCGCTGGTCGGCTACGCCTGGGGCCTGCCCGCCTTCGTGCTGGTGCGCGTGCTGCAGCCGGGCTTTTTTTCGCGCAAGGACACCATCACCCCCACCATTTTTGCCGGCATCTCGGTGATGGTCAATATCGCCATCTCGCTCTGGCTGTTCCCCAGCCTGCAGCATCTGGGCATCGCCCTGGCGACCACCATCTCGGCCTGGGTCAATGCCGGGCTGCTGGCGGTGTTCCTGGCCCGGCGCGGCTATTTCGTCCTGGCGCCCGGCTCGCTGCGCCGGCACCTGCTGACCATCGCCAATACCCTGGCCATGGCCGGCGTGCTCTACCTGTTCAGCCAGCGCGCCGCCGCCCTGTTTGCGCCCGGCGCGCCCTTTCTCATCCAGGCCGCGGCGCTGTTCGGCATCTGCCTGTTCGGCGCGGCGAGCTATTTCACCCTGGTCCATTTCACCGGCGCCCAGCCTCTGGGCCAATTGCTGGCCCGGCCGCGCCGGGGCAGCTGACTTGCGTCCGGCCCGCCGGCGGGTGTAATTCGGCAGGCTGCTAAACTGATGGGTATCTCGCTTATGGCTTTCACTCCGCGCGTTTTTTCGGGCATCAAGCCTTCGGGCGATCTGCATCTGGGCAATTATCTGGGCGCCATCCGCCGCTTCGTGCCGCTGCAGGAAACGCACGAGACCATCTATTGCGTGGTCGACATGCACGCCATCACCGTCTGGCAGGACCCGGCCGACCTCAAGCGCTGGACCTATGAAATCGCCGCCGCCTATATCGCGGCCGGGCTCGATCCGAAAAAATCCATCATCTTCAACCAGTCCCAGGTGATCGAACACGCCGAGCTGAGCTGGATCTTCAACTGCGTCGCCCGCATGGGCTGGATGGAGCGCATGACCCAGTTCAAGGACAAGGCCGGCGAAAACTCCGAGAATGTCTGGCTGGGCCTGTTTGCCTATCCCTCGCTGATGGCCGCCGATATCCTGCTCTACCAGTCCACCGCCGTGCCGGTGGGCGAGGATCAGCGCCAGCATCTCGAACTGACCCGCGATATCGCCAAGAAATTCAACCACGACTTCAAAAAGCAGATCAAGGCCAATGGCCACAAGGGCGACTTCTTCCCCATCACCGAGACCCTGGCCACCGGCCCGGCGATGCGGGTCAAGAGTCTCAAGGACGGGACCAAGAAGATGAGCAAGTCCGACCAGTCCGACCTGTCGGTGATCTATATGATGGACGGGGCCGACCTGATCGCCAAAAAGATCAAGCGCGCCACCACCGATGCCCAGCCCCTGCCTGGCGAAGCCGCCGGGCTGGCCGGCCGGCCCGAGGCCGAGAACCTGGTGGGCATTTTTGCCGCCCTGTCCAACCGCTCGGTCGATGATGTGCTCGGCGAGTTCGGCGGACAGGGCTGGGGCAGCTTCAAGCCGGCGCTGGCCGATCTGGCCGTTTCCGTGCTTTCCCCGATTGCCCAGGAGATGCAGCGCCTGCTCGCCGATCGCGGCGAACTCGACACCATTCTGCGCGACGGCGCCCAGCGTGCCCGCGCCATTGCCCAACCCGTCATGGATGATGTCCGCAACATTGTCGGCTTTGTCCGCTAAGGAGGTCCCGCCATGTATGAGACCGAATACAAGCGCAAGTTTCTGGTGGTCATCGATGAGACCGTCGAATGCGATCGTGCCCTGACCTTTGCCGCCTATCGGGTCAAGCGCACCGGCGGCACGGTGGTGCTGATGAGCATCGTCGAAAAGCCCGAATTCATCGGCATGGGCGTCGAGGATGTGTTGCGCGCTGAAGCCGTCGAGGAGGCCGAACGCAATCTCGATGCCCGCCTCGCCCGCATTCGCGATATTGGCGAGGTAAAGGTCGAATCGGTGATCCGCGAAGGCGAAGGCGCCGAGCAGATCGAGCGGGTGATCAACGAGGATCGCGACATAGCCATTCTCGTGCTGGCCGCCTCCTCCCTGGGGGAAGGCCCCGGACCGCTGGTGATGCACTTTGCCGGCCGGGCCCATGCCCTGCCCATTCCCCTTACCGTGGTGCCCGGACGCATGAGCGATGCCGAGATCATCGACATCTGCTGAGCCAGACGCATGGCCCCTCTGCCCGGCGCGAAAGACCCTTGCGCTGGGCCACCAAAAGTCTATTTTAGAAGCATTCTAATCGCAGTTGCGAGGGCCGTGCCATGTTTATCCAGACCGAAGCCACCCCCAATCCGTCGACGCTGAAATTCCTGCCCGGGCGTGACGTGCTGGTCGGCGAACCGCGCGATTTCCGCAGCCTCGAGGCTTCGGCCAATTCGCCGCTGGCCACCGGCCTGTTTGCCATTTCCGGGGTGACCGGGGTGTTCATGGGTTCCGATTTCATTTCGGTGACCAAGGATGACACCAATTGGGCCCATATCAAGCCCGCTATTCTGGGCGTCATCATGGACCACTTCCTCTCGGGCAAGCCGGTGATCGTGGAAGGCGGCGCCGACGTCGCCAATCTCGATGAAGTCGATGAGTTCTTTGAAGAATCCGACAGCGAAACGGTTGAAGTGATCAAGGAACTGCTGGCCACCCGCGTGCGTCCGGCCGTGGCCATGGATGGTGGCGACATCACCTTCAAGGGGTTTAAGGAAGGCACCGTCTTCCTGCACATGCAGGGCGCCTGCTCGGGCTGCCCCTCCTCGACCGCCACGCTCAAGAGCGGCATCGAGAACCTGCTGCGGCACTTCGTGCCCAGCGTGGAATCCGTCCAGCAGGTCTGATCGCCCGATCCACCAGACAGCAAAAAGCCCCGATGATTGCTCATCGGGGCTTTTGCATTTCTGTGTCCCGGGCCAGTGTCGCGACAGCAGTGAATTTCGCCTCGGTGACTACGGATTCCGAAGCAAGGATCACCGCTGCCGCGGCATTGGCCCGGCCATGCCCGATCAGGCGTTGATCACCACGACCTTGGCGCCGGTCGGCACCCGGCCGTACAGATCAATGATGTCCTGGTTCATCAGGCGGATGCAGCCCGAGGAGACATTGGTGCCGATGGTATAGGGCTCGGTGGTACCGTGCAGGCGGAACAGCGTGTCGCGACCATCCTTGTAGAGGTAGAGCGCGCGCGGGCCGAGCGGATTGGTGGGGCCGCCTTCCATGCCGCCGGCATAGGGACCATACCGATCGGGCTCGCGCGCGATCATCGACTGGGTCGGGGTCCAGCGCGGCCACTGCGCCTTGCGCCCGATGGTCGCCGTGCCGCGGAACACCAGGGATTCGGACTTGCCGACACCCACGCCGTAACGCAGGGCGCGACCGCCTTCCATCACCAGATAGAGGTGGTGGTTGGGGGTATCGACAACCAGCGTCCCAGGCCGTTCGGTGGTCACATAGGGCACTTCCTGGCGCCAGAACTGCGGATCGACGCGGCGCAGATCGGTTGCCTCCACCGGGAATTTCTCGGTGTAGTCGGCACCGTACATCGCCTGGTAGTAGGGGTCGATTTGCGGCTCACTGACAACCGGAGCACGCGTGCTGGAACAGGCGGCCAGAGCAGTAGCCGACACGCCAATCATGAACAAACGACGAGCGATCAATATAATACCCTAAGACTGAGCGGACGCCAATTGGTCTGCGAGAGCAAGCAATTACGGCGCGAGAGTGTGCTTCGCTAGTGCAGGAAAGCCTCACTGCAGCAACGTGCTGTATCCCAGAGGGTTCCTCTCGCCAATGTGATGGGTTTGGCAGTGTTGCCGATTTGCAACGGCATAAAAAAGGCCCGCATCGCTGCGGGCCTCTCCTGTCTGTCGGACGGGCCGATTACTCGGCAGCAGCCTCGACGATTTCCTTGCCGGTTGCCTGATCGACGATCTTCATCGACAGGCGCACCTTGCCGCGCTCGTCAAAGCCGAGCAGCTTGACCCAGACCTTGTCGCCTTCCTTGACCACATCGGTGGTCTTGGCAACGCGGGCTTCGGCCAGCTGGGAGATGTGCACCAGGCCGTCCTTGGCGCCGAAGAAGTTCACGAACGCGCCGAAATCGGCGGTCTTGACCACGGTGCCCTGATAGATGGCGCCCACTTCGGCTTCGTCGGTGATCGACTTGATCCACTTGATGGCCGCTTCGATCTCGCTACCCACCGAGGACGAGATCTTGATCGTGCCATCGTCGTCGATATTGATCTTGGCGCCGGTCTTTTCGACGATCTCGCGGATCACCTTGCCGCCGGTGCCGATCACTTCACGGATCTTTTCGGTCGGGATCTTCATGGTCTCGATGCGCGGTGCGAACTCGCCCACTTCCGAACGGGACGCGGTGATGGCCTTGGCCATTTCGCCCAGGATGTGGATGCGGCCGCCCTTGGCCTGCTCGAGGGCGATCTTCATGATCTCCTCGGTGATGCCGGCGATCTTGATGTCCATCTGCAGGCTGGTAACGCCCGCTTCGGTACCGGCGACCTTGAAGTCCATGTCGCCCAGGTGATCTTCGTCACCCAGGATGTCGCTGAGCACGGCGAATTTTTCGCCTTCAAGGATCAGGCCCATGGCAATGCCGGCCACCGGACGGGCCAGCGGCACACCGGCATCCATCAGCGCCAGCGAGGTGCCGCACACCGTTGCCATCGAGGACGAGCCGTTCGACTCGGTGATCTCGGAGACGATGCGGATCGTGTAGGGGAACTCTTCAGCCGATGGACGGACCGGGTTGATCGCGCGCCAGGCCAGCTTGCCATGGCCGATTTCGCGACGGCCCGGGGAACCCATGCGACCGGCTTCGCCAACCGAGTATGGAGGGAAGTTGTAGTGCAGCAGGAAGTTCTGCTTGTAGGTGCCCTCGAGGCTGTCGATGTACTGCTCGTCATCGCCCGTGCCCAGCGTTGCAACGACCAGCGCCTGGGTTTCGCCACGGGTGAAGATGGCCGAACCATGGGTACGCGGCAGCACGCCGACTTCCGACACGATGGGCCGCACGGTGCTCAGATCGCGACCGTCAATGCGCAGACCGGTGTCCAGCACGTTCCAGCGCACGACCTTGGCCTGCAGTTCCTTGAACACGGCGCCCACGTCTTCGGCCGATATTTCGCCGGATTCGATGCGCTCGGCGAAGTGGGCCTTGGCGGTCGCCTTGACCGCGTCAACGGCAGCGTAGCGCTCTTCTTTTTTGGTCTGCTTGTAGGCAGTGCGCAGGTCCGCTTCGATAACGCCCAGCATTTCGGCTTCGAGCGCCGAAGTGTCATGGGGTTCAAAGTCGCGCGCATCCTTGGCAGCCAGCTCGGCCAGCTTGATGATTGCCTGGATCACCTTGCGGCTTTCGGCATGGCCGAACATCACGGCGCCCAGCATCACTTCTTCGCTGAGTT
>CAXBKI010000169.1:0-6427 GCA_963975955.1 uncultured Devosia sp. | reverse complement strand
CCCAGCGCCGCCACGGCGGTATCGAGTTCGCCGGCCGGATGGCGCTCGGTGCCCTTGAACATCAAATGCTCGAAGAAGTGGGCGATGCCTGACTTGCCCTCGGGCTCATCGGCGCTGCCCACCTTGTACCAGACCATATGGGTTACCACGGGCGCCCGGTGGTCGGGGATGACGACGACCTCAAGCCCGTTGTCGAGCACGAAATGGTCGACCGCATTGGCTGGTGCCGCGCTGTCCTGGGCCAGCGCGGGCTGGAGTAGCAGGGTGGTGCAGGCCAGTGCCAGAAGGGGTTTGGCCAGGGGATATCGGGTGATCATCAGCAGGGTCCCGGAGAATGGATACGGCAGGGGTAGACCAGATGCTGCCGAAACGGGAAGCAATTATCTGTCAACGGCGGCACGTAAGTGGATGGATGCGGCGAGAGTGCGGCGGCATGTTGCTCTCCCGAGCGCCATCCCCTACATACGGGCACAAATCTGTAATTGCCGAGGATATCGCTGCATGGCACGCCAATTCATCTATCATATGGACGGAATGTCCAAAGCCTATGCCGGCGGCAAGAAGGTTTTGGACAATATCCATCTCTCCTTTTATCCCGATGCCAAGATCGGCGTGCTGGGCCCCAACGGCTCGGGCAAGTCGACCCTGCTCAAGATCATGGCCGGCATCGACAAGGAATTCCAGGGCGAGGCCTGGGTCGCGCAGGGCGCCAAGGTCGGCTATCTCAGCCAGGAGCCCGAGCTCGATCCCGCGCTCAACGTGCTGGGCAATGTGATGACCGGCGTCAAGGAGAAGAAGGCCGTCGTCGATCGCTATAACGAATTGATGATGGACTATTCGGACGAGACCGCCGACGAGGCCAGCAAGCTGCAGGACCAGATCGACGCGGAAAACCTGTGGGATCTGGAAAGCCAGGTCGAAGTGGCCATGGAAGCGCTGGGCTGCCCGCCGGCCGATGCCGATGTCACCAAGCTGTCGGGTGGCGAGCGCCGCCGCGTGGCGCTGTGCGCGCTGCTGCTCTCCAAGCCCGACCTGCTGCTGCTCGACGAGCCGACCAACCATCTTGACGCCGAGACCACGGCCTGGCTCGAGCGCCATCTGCGCGAATTTGCCGGTGCCGTGCTGATCATCACCCATGATCGCTACTTCCTCGACAATGTGACGGGCTGGATTCTCGAGCTCGATCGCGGCCGCGGCGTGCCCTATGAAGGCAATTACTCGGCGTATCTCACGGCCAAGGCCAAGCGCTTTGCCCAGGAAAAGAGCGAGGACGCCGCGCGCGCCAAGGTGCTCGAGCGCGAGCGCGAGTGGATGGGCCAGAGCCCGCAGGCGCGCCAGTCCAAGTCCAAGGCTCGCCTCAAGGCCTATGACGAACTGGTCAAGATCAACGAGGCGCGCACCCAGTCAGGTGTGGCCCAGATCATCATCCCGGCCGGCGAGCGGCTGGGCCAGAACGTCATCGATATCGAGGGGCTGAGCAAATCCTATGGCGATCGCCTGCTGATCGACAATCTCAGCTTCAAGGTGCCGCCCGGCGGCATCGTGGGCATTATCGGCCCCAATGGCGCGGGCAAGACCACGCTGTTCCGCATGATGACGGGCCAGGAAACCCCCGATGCCGGTACGATCACCGTCGCCGAGACCGTCAAGATGGGCTATGTCGACCAGAGCCGCGACAGCCTTGATCCCAACAAGACCGTCTGGGAAGAAATCTCGGAAGGCGACGAGGTCCTGCTGCTGGGCAAGCGCGAAGTGAACTCGCGCGCCTATACGTCCTCGTTCAACTTCAAGGGCGGCGACCAGCAGCAGAAGGTGGGCAATCTCTCGGGCGGGCAGCGCAACCGCGTGCACCTGGCCAAGATGCTCAAGAGCGGCGCCAATGTGCTGCTGCTCGATGAGCCGACCAACGATCTGGACACCGAAACCCTCGCCGCGCTCGAAGAGGCGCTCGAGGAATTTGCCGGCTGCGCCATCATCATCAGCCATGATCGCATGTTCCTCGACCGCCTCGCCACCCATATGCTGGCCTTTGAAGGCGACAGCCATGTGGAATGGTTCGAGGGCAATTTCGGCGACTACGAAGCCGACAAGATCCGGCGCCTCGGCGCCGACGCGGTCAATCCAAAGCGCGCGACTTACAAGCCGCTGACGCGCTAGACTGGAATGCGATGCTGGGCGGGCCAAAGGCCCGCCCTTTGTGCTGTGGGGGCAAAATGAGATTGTGGGTGGTCGCTCTGGTGTGGAGCGCTATGGCGGGTGTTGCGATGGCCGAACCGGCGCGGTGCACGGTGAGCGATCTGGGGACGTTTGATTGCGAACTGGCGCGCGATGGCAGCGGGCTGACATTTGCGCTGCCCGATGGCCGGGTGTTCTCGTTCGCGCTGGTCGGCGATGGCGAGGGGCTGGGCTATCTCAGCGGGCCCGACACATCCTATCCCGCCGAGCTGGGCACGATGACGCCTTCCGCGGACGCCCCGGGCTGCTGGGTTGGCGGCAAGGACGGCTTTTCGTTTTGCGTGCAGGTCGCCCAATAATGAACATGGATGTGCCAGAGGCCTTCGAGCCGTTTTCGCTTGAAGTCGGCGGCGCCACGCTGGCCGGGTTCGAGATCGGCGAGGGGCTGCCGGTGGTGTTTTTGCACGCCGGGGTCTGCGACGAGCGGATGTGGCTCAGCCAGATGCAGGCGGTGGCCGATACGGGCTGGCACGCCATTGCCTATGACCGGCGCGGCTATGGCGAGACCGAAAGCGCCGACGTCGCCTTCAGCCACGGCAAGGACCTCGAGGCGCTGCTGGAAGCCTTCGGCATCCACGCCGCGGTGCTGGTGGGCTGTTCGATGGGCGGCGGGCTGGCGATCGATTTCGCGCTGCGCCACCCCGGCCGGGTGATCGGGCTGGTGCTGGTCGGCACCTCGGTGACCGGGGCGCCATGGGATGCCACCGAGGCGGAATCGATGATCGAGGCGGCCGAGGAAGACGCCTTCGAGCGCGGTGACAATGACATGCTCAACCGGGTGCAGGCGCATGAATGGCTCGACGGGCCACGGGCGCAGAGCGGCCGGGTCGGTGGCGAAGCGCGGGCGCTGTTTCTGGACATGAATGCCCTGGCGCTGAACAAGCCGGCCCTGACCAGGGAGCAGCCGCTGGCCGATGCCTGGCACCGGGTAGGCGAGCTTGCAGCCCCCAGCCTGCTGCTGGTGGGCGACCAGGATTTCACCGCCATCATCGACCGGCACGAGCATCTGAGCGAAGAAATGCCCAATGCCTTTGCCGCCATGCTGGAAGACACGGCCCATATCCCCAGCCTTGAGCGCCCGGAACTGGTCAATTCGATGCTGCTGCAGTTTCTCGACGCCATAGAAGGCGGCGGCGACGATGAAAGTGACGCCGAATCAGAGGATTAGCCTGAACTTTTTGGCACGATCCCGGCGCCGTTCGTGTACTGATTCAATCAATTGAAAGGCCGATTCAACGGGTTGAAACGTTGAATCGGCCTCTTGCGTCAGAGCGTTGAAAATCAAGTCAAATCAGACCGCGATGATGCCATCGAGATGATTGGCCAGCTGGGCGGTGGGCAGATTGGTCAGATCCTTGTCCAGCTCGGCCATGATGGTCTTTTTGACATTGGGCGAGATGGCCTTGCGGATGTCGCCCAGCGCAATGGGGGCGGCCACGACGATCAGCCGGTCGAACGCCCCATCCTGCTGCTTGCGGTCGAGCGTGACGGCCAGGGATTTGCAGAACTCGGTTTCGCGATGCTCGACCGGATCGGTCTTGGGCTCCATGGCGCTGCGGCCGGAGCCGTTCGAGGAAAAGCTGCGGCCCGGCTTGTCGGCCTGAATATCCTGTGCCTGCAGCGGTGTCATGGTCCAGTCCAGTCCTTGTACCTGTTGCAGTCCCTTGCCGGGACCGGTGTTCTCCAGGACGCGCGCCTGGGCGCCGTCGGCGATCAAGATCCAAGTGACCGTCTTTTTCATGGTGGACTCCTGCTGCTGGTTGATCGGATTGGCACGATGGCCAGTGGCGCCGGTGATGCCGACCCCACAACACAAGGTCGGCCTGCATCATGGCCATTGCAAGATGGCTGGGATCACGAACTCTGATTGGCGGTCCTGCCGTCCTCCTGCTATCAGGGCGCGGCCGCCTTGGTGCGGCAAGGAGTCTGCCATGTCACTGCCCGAATCCGCTCCCGAGGGCCTTGCGCCGGCCCAGATCAGCGCGCCTGCGCAGCCGTCGGAGCAGGATGGCCGCAATGGTGCGCTGGCGGCGCTGGCCGCCTATGTGGCCTGGGGCTTCTTGCCGCTGTTGTTCCGGCAGGTCGAGGCCGCCGGTTCGGTGATGATCGTGGCCGAACGCACGGTCTGGTCGCTGCTGCTGCTGGGCGCCATTCTGGCATTCAGGGGCGGCTTCGGGCCGGTGCTGGCGCTGTTCAGCGACCGGCGAAGGGCGTGGGGCACGCTGCTGTCGGCTGTGCTGCTGGCCGCCAACTGGCTGCTCTATGTGTGGGCGGTGCAGACCGGGCAGGTGCTGGAGGCCAGCTTTGGCTACTTCATCAATCCCATGGTCAATGTCGCCATGGGCATGGTGCTGCTGGGTGAACGGCAGAACCGGCTGCAGACCGTTGCCATCGTCATCGCCGGGGTGGCCATTGCCATCCAGGCGATCGGGCTGGGCAGCGTGCCGTTCATCGCGCTGGGCCTGGCATTGTCATTCGGCTTTTACGGCTATTTCCGCAAGACCGCGCAACTGGGGCCCGCCACCGGCCTGTTCGCCGAAACGGCCATGCTGACGCCGGTCGCGCTGGGCTTTGTGATCTATACCTTTGTCACCTCGGGGCCGGGCATTCACGCTGACCCCTATTACCTGACGCTGCTGGTGCTGACCGGGCCGGCCACGGCCATTCCGCTGCTGCTGTTCGCCTTTGCCGTGCGGCGGCTGCGGCTGACCACGATCGGCATGTTCCAGTATCTGGCGCCCTCGATCCAGTTTCTGGTGGCGATCTACCTGTTTGGCGAGCATCTGAACGGCCTGCGCCTGCTCAGCTTCGGCCTGATCTGGCTGTCGCTGATGGTGTTCAGCTATGACAGCTTTGCCCGCCGCCGGCGCCCGGCTGTGGTGCCGGTCGCCTAGGCAGGCTCGCGCGACGCCGGTCTGGTGCTGCGGATCACCTCGGCGATGCGGGTGAACGTGGCGGCGAAGGGGGTGGCCTGGCGCCAGACCAGCCGCAACAGCCGTTCGGCGCCGGGCGAACTGAGCTGGTGGATCGCGATGCGCGGATCGGTTGCTTCCTTGCGCAGGGCGATCTGGGGCAGCAGGGTGACGCCCTGGCCGTTGGCGACAAACTCGACAATGGTGGACAGCGACGTGGCCGCAAAGGTGCGCGAACCGGTGTCGCTTTCAATGCGGCAGGCGGCGATGGTCTGGTCGCGAAAGCAGTGGCCCTCGTCGAGCAGCAGGATGCGGTCGGGCGCGAGCGTGCTGAGCGCTACCGGGGCAGTGGTCGCCTCGTCGCGGCTGGTGGCCAGCACAAAACGATCCTCAAACAGCGGCGTGCTGACCAGGCGCAGTTCATGCTCGGGCGTGTCGGTGGCGATCAGGGCGACATCGAGACTGCCATCGATCAAGCCGGCCAGCAGGGCTTCGGTGCGGCTCTCGCTGACGTTGAAGTCCAGGCCGGGCAGGCCGCTCTGCAAGGCGGGGAAGATATCGGGCAGCAGATAGGGTGCCACGGTGGGAATCAGGCCGAAACGCAGCGGCCGGTCCAGCTGTCCGCTGCGGCCCGCCGCCAGGGCATTGACGGCATCGGCCGCCGCGATGGCCTTCTGGGCGAGATCGATGAACTCCCGGCCGAAAGGGGTCAGGATGGTGCCGGTCTTGAGCCGGTCGAACAGCGCGGCGCCACACAGTGCTTCCAATGTCATGATCTGCTGGGAGAGTGCAGGCTGGGATACGCTGCATAGCGCTGCGGCCCGGCCGAAATGGCCGGTCTGCGCCACGGCGGCGGCGTAGCGCAACTGTTTGAGGGAGAGCGGCATGATAGGTTTCCCTTATTGCTGCCCGAAGAATAATCGATTGGCCTAATGAGCGCCATGCTTTTATACTGGCGCAAACACTTCAGGAGACTCCGCCATGGATGATGCAACCGCACCGCACAATACCGAAGACACGCCGGCACAGGCAGGCGGCAAGTGCCCGGTCGCGCATGCGCCAAGCCCGCGCGGCAATCGCGATTGGTGGCCCAAGCAGCTCAATGTGCAGGTGCTGCACAACAATTCGAACCTGTCCAATCCCATGGGGGCCGGGTTTGACTATGCCGAGGCCTTCAAGAGCCTGGACCTGGATGCGCTCAAGGCCGATCTGACCGCGCTGATGACCGATTCCCAGGACTGGTGGCCGGCCGATTTCGGCCATTACGGCGGCCTGTTCAT
>CAXBKI010000168.1:0-6479 GCA_963975955.1 uncultured Devosia sp. | reverse complement strand
GGCGACGAGCCTCAGGAACAGGGTTTCGAGAATGCGCTTACCTCCAGCGGATGGCTGGAGGTTGTCCCGGTTTCTCGCGGAATCTTGTGGGCCGCTGCCAGTCTCCGTGCCAAATACCCAAGGCTCAAGCTGCCAGATGCTATCCACGTGGCAACAGCGCTGTCCGCTGACTGCCCAAGCACTCTCACCGCAGACACGGGCCTGGGCGGCGATTATCGCGCTGGCGCCTTTCGAAATGGCACATGGAGCGAAGGCACCAAAATAACCTCCATCATTCGTCCTGATATCGACACTCTGCGGTCCATTCTTTCGTGGGTAAGCGCATGACCGCTCCCTTGCTATCGGTTCGCGACCTGACCATCGCTTTCGGCGCCAATCAGGCGACGCGCAATATTTCTTTCGACATCGCGCCGGGCGAGACCCTGGCGCTGGTCGGCGAATCCGGCTCCGGCAAATCCGTCACGGCGCTGTCCGTGCTCAAGCTGCTGCCGCCCTCCGCCAGACTGTCCGGTCAGATCCTGTTCAAGGGTCAGGACCTTGTCACCGCGCCACCCGCCGAGCTGCGCGCCGTCCGCGGCAACGACATTTCGATGATCTTTCAGGAGCCGATGAGTTCGCTCAACCCGGTGCACACCATTGAAAAGCAGATCGCCGAAGTCCTGGCCATCCACCGCGGCCTGCGCGCCAGTGCCGCCCGCAGCCGCACGCTCGAACTGCTCGACGCTGTCGGCATTCCTGATCCCCAAAGCCGTCTGGGCGCCTATCCGCACCAGCTCTCGGGCGGTCAGCGCCAGCGCGTGATGATCGCCATGGCGCTGGCCAACGAGCCCGACCTGCTCATTGCCGACGAGCCCACCACCGCGCTCGATGTCACGGTGCAGGCGCAGATCCTGACCCTGCTCAAGAGCCTGCAGCAGCGCCTGGGCATGGCCATGCTGTTCATCACCCACGATCTGGGCATCGTCCGCTCCATCGCCGATCGGATCTGCGTGATGACCCAGGGCGAGATCGTCGAGACCGGTCCGGTCGGCCCGCTATTCGCCGATCCGCGGCACGCCTATACCCGCCATCTGCTGGCTGCCGAACCGCGCGGCAACCCGCCGGCCACCAACGACGCCTCGCCTGCGCTGGTGGAGGTAAACGATCTCAAGGTCTGGTTCCCCATCAAACGGGGCCTGCTGCGGCGCACCACCGGCCATATCCGCGCTGTCGATGGCGTTGACCTGTCCATCCGTCGCGGCGAAACCCTCGGTGTCGTCGGCGAATCCGGTTCGGGCAAATCCACCCTGGGCTATGCCGTGCTGCGCCTGCTGCCCTCCACCGGTCGCATCGTTGTGCTGGGCAATGCGCTCCAGTCGCGCTCGTGGAAGGCCATGCGGCCGCTGCGGGCCGACCTGCAGATCGTGTTTCAGGATCCATTTGGTTCGCTCAGCCCGCGCCTGTCGGTCGATCAGATCATCGGCGAGGGGCTGGCCGTCCACCAGCCTCACCTCAGCGCTGCCGAGCGCGACGCCCGCGTCGTCACCGCGCTTGAGGAAGTCGGCTTGCCGGCGGCAACCCGCTTCCGCTATCCGCACGAATTCTCCGGCGGCCAGCGCCAGCGCATCGCCATTGCCCGCGCCATGGTACTGTCCCCCAAATTCGTCGTGCTCGACGAGCCGACCTCGGCGCTTGACGTGTCCATCCAGGCGCAGGTCGTCGACCTGCTGCGCGATCTGCAGCAGCGCCATGGCCTGACCTACATGTTCATCAGCCACGATCTCAAGGTGGTCCGCGCGCTGGCCAACCAGCTCATTGTCATGCGCAATGGACGGATCGTCGAGCAGGGCCCCGCCGCCGAGATCTTTGCCGCGCCGCAGTCGGAATACACCCGGACCCTGATGGCGGCTGCCTTCGATATGGCTGCCCCCGCTCCCGCCCGCCAGACCTACGACCCCGAGCCCCCTGTTGCCCCGTCATGATTGCGCCTAGTGTCATGTCACAATTCCATTCCATCCGGAGCCGTCCGATGAAGTTCGCACCCCTCCTCGCCCTGGCGCTGATGCTCGGCCTTGCCGCCCCGGCCGCCGCCCAGACCGCAACCGGCGTATGGACCCACGCCTTCGCCATGCAGGGCGAGCCCAAATATCCTGCCGATTTCAGCCATTTTGACTACGTCAATGTTGACGCGCCCAAGCTTGGCACGGTCCGCCTCAGCCAGTCGGGTGGCTTTGATACCTTCAATCCCATCCTGCCCAAGGGGGAGCCTGCCGGCGGCCTGGGCCTGGTCTACGAGACGCTGATGGCCCCGTCGCTTGACGAGACCGACACCTATTACGGCCTGCTGGCGCAGAGCCTGATGATCGCGCCCGATTATGGCGCGGTGACCTTCCGCATCGATCCGGCCGCCAAATGGCAGGATGGCGAGCCCGTCACCGCCGAAGACGTGGTCTGGACCTTTGACGCCATGATCAGGCTGAGCCCCGACTCGGCCCAGTATTATGCCAATATCACCAAGGCCGAGGTAACCGCGCCCGGTGAAGTCACCTTCACCTTCAATCAGACCGGCAACCGCGAACTGCCGCTGATCCTGGGCCAGCTGCTGGTTCTTCCCCAGCACTGGTGGGAGGGCAAGGACACCAATGGCAAGCAGCGCGACATCGGCCAGTCCACTCTTGAGGCGCCCATGGGTTCGGGCCCCTACAAGCTGGCCACCTTCGACGCCGGCCGCACCATCACCTATCAGCGCGACCCCCAATACTGGGCCCGCGACAAGCCAACCCAGATCGGCACGGATAATTTCGACCAGTACAAGATCGAGTATTTTCTCGACGAAACCGTCCGCTTCGAGGCCTTCAAGGGTGACCAGTTCGACTGGTGGAGCGAATATTCGGCGCGCCGCTGGGCCACTGCATTCGATTTCCCCGCGCTCAAGCAGGGCCGCGTCATCCAGGAGCTGTTCCCGCAGGATTACGCCAGCAATGGGCTGATGGTCGGTTTCATCCCCAATCTGCGCAAACCCAAATTTCAGGACGAGCGGGTGCGCGAGGCACTCAACTACGCCTTCGATTTTGAATCGCTCAACCAGACCCTGTTCTATGGCCAGTATGAGCGCGTCGACAGCTACTTCTTCGGCCTTCCCTTCAAGTCCAGCGGCCTGCCCGAGGGTGAGGAACTCGACATTCTCAATTCGGTACGCGATCTGGTGCCGCCCTCGGTGTTCACCGAGCCCTATACCAATCCGGTCAATCCCGATCCGGCGGCCCAGCGCGACAATCTGCGGCACGCCCTGAGCCTGTTCAACGAGGCCGGCTACACGCTGGACGGAACCCGACTGGTTGATGCCAATGGCACGCAGCTGACGCTGGAAATCCTCAGCAACCAGCCCTCACTCGAGCCCATGTTTCAAAACCTGGTGTCCAACCTGGCGCGGCTGGGCGTCGACGCCAGCATTCGCATCGTGGATTCCCCGCAATATATCAACCGCCTGCGCAGCTTCGACTACGACCTGATCTACTCGCAATGGGCGCAGTCCTTTTCGCCCGGCAATGAGCAGCGCTTCTTCTTCGGTTCAGGCAGCGCGGATCAGGAAGGCTCGCGGAACTATGCCGGCATTGCCGACCCCGGCATTGATGCCATCATTGAAAAGCTGGTTGCCGCCAAGGACCGTGCCACCCAGGAAGCTGCCACCAAGGCGCTGGACCGCGTCCTGCTGCACCACCACTATGTGGTGCCCGGCTATACGCTCCGCACGATGCGTACCGCCCGCTGGGACCGTTTCAGCCGCCCGGACCATCTGCCGGAGTTCTCCTCGGGCTTTCCGACCATCTGGTGGTATGACGCCGACAAGGCAGCCAGGACCGGCGGCGCGCGCTAGCACGCCGTCCCAACGGCCCCGATCCGTCTCGCTTCCCCCTCAAGGGGAAGGCCGGGATCGGGTCGCGCCACATCTGTCGCGCATGCCGTGCCCGTCAGCCCGGCTTGCGCGCCACCAGATCGAGCAGCGCCGACATCCCGGCATGTGCCGCGCCCTCGCTCAGCACGGCGTCACGGCTTTCGAGCGTAATGATGTCGAGTTCGGCGAACCGCTCGCGCAGCAGCGCCTCGGTATAGAAATTTTCCACCTGTGAGGGCCCGCCCGTGCCATGCGCCAGCTGCTCGGGCCGATATCCTTCGAGCAGCAGCAGGCCTCCCGGCCTGAGCGTCCGCACCATGCCGGCAAACATCGCGTCGCGCATCGCCGGGGGCGCGAACTGGATGAAGATCGCCGCCACCACGTCAAACGCCGCTTCCGGCCACTCATAGGCGCCGATATCCAGGCACTGCGTGGTCAGCGAAACGCCCCGCCTGCCAGCCAGTTGGTCCGCCTTGGCGAGCCCGACCGGCGAAGCGTCGATTGCCAGTACCTCCAGTCCCTGTTCGGCCAGAAACACCCCGTTGCGCCCCTCGCCATCGGCAACGGCCAGCGCCGTGCGGTAGCCTTTGAGCCGCTGCGCATTGGCTGCCAGGAACTGGTTGGGAGCCTCCCCGAAGATATAGTCGGCACGGTCGTAGCGCTCATCCCAGAAACTCATCGCCCTGCGTCTCCTGCCAGGTCAGCCTTGGCGCCAATAGAGCACGCCGGCGCGATCCCTGTCATCTGGCCAGGCCGGGAGCGGAGCCCTCATGCGCGTAACCTTTGGCTGCCCTGTCGCGAATGGCTCATTGCCGACATCTGCCACCGAGGAATCCGCCATGTCATCCAGACTTGCCGTTCTGTTGCCTCTTGCCCTCACGGCGACGCTGGGCCTTGCAGCCCCCGCAGGGGCCCAGTCGAGCCCGGTCGCCGTAGTCGAACTGTTCACCAGCCAGGGCTGCTCGTCCTGTCCGCCCGCCAATGCCAACCTGATCACGCTGAGCCAACGCTCGGACCTGCTGGTCCTCAGCTTTGCCGTGACCTATTGGGACCGGCTGGGCTGGAAGGACACTTTCGGCAAGCCCGAATTCACCGATCGGCAGGTGATCTACGAACCCGCTCTCGAGCAGTTCGGTCCCTATACCCCGCAAATGGTCGTCAACGGCCGGGCCACCGTGGTGGGCAACCGCCTTGCCGAGATCGACGCCCTGATCGCCGCCGCGCCGCCGCTGACGGGTCCGTCCCTGTCTCTTGAAGCCGGCCAGCTCGGCATTGGCGCGGGCAGCGCACCACCCGCCGGCGCCGATGTCTGGCGCGTCAGCTATGATCCGCACACCGTTGAGGTGCCGGTCGGCAAAGGCGAAAACAGCGGTCGGACCCTGGCCCACACCCATGTCGTCCATGAGCTGGAAAAGCTCGGCCACTGGACCGGCGCGGCCCTGCAAATGCCCCTGGCGCCGTCACCTGAGGGTCTGCGCACCGCCATCCTGGTGCAGCAGCCACAGGGCGGGCCCATTCTGGCCGCCATCACCGATTGAGGCTGCGGCCTCAATAGTCCTTTTCGTAATAGACGCCCAGGCTCGAATTGCCGTCCTGCGCCGCAGAGCCGGTGACCTTGAGGTCACTGGTGACGTCGAGATTGATCGTGACCCGGCTCTGTCCGCCCGCCCCTGCCTGCACGCCCAGATAGACATTGTCCTGGATATAGGTGCCGGCCTGCACCGCAACATTGCCGCTGCTGTCGGTGACGATATCGAGATCGTCGAGCCCGGCCGCGCTGCGCAGGTTGTCGACTAGGCCATTGCCCCCGCCGCCCACCAGTTCTGCGGCCGCACCGGCCAGCTTGGCCAATTGCAGGGGCGACAATTCGCTCATCGAGCGCCTGAAGATCAGTCGGCTGAGCACCTCATCCTGCGGCAGGGCCGGGCTGGACGAAAAACTCACATCGATATTGGAGGCCCGGCCGGACACCGTCACATAGACCGTGATGCCTTCGCCTTCCGAGCTGGCCACGAAGTTCAGCATCGGATCGAGATCGCCGACCAGCGTCACCTCGCCGGACTCAAACGTCACCCGCTGGCCCAGAATGGCCAATCGGCCGCGATTGAGCGAGAAGCCGCCCACCGGCTGGATATCGCCGATCGGCCCGGTAATCCGCACCGACCCGCCCAGTTCGGCGTCCAGCCCGCGACCACGGACAAAAATCTGGTTGGGTGCGCTGACCGTGATGTCGAGCACAACGCCCGCCGGCCGCTTCTGCGGGATCGGCGCCCCGCTTCTGTCGTCGATCCGGGCGCGAACCAGTGTCTGTTCCACCGCTGCCGGCGCACGCACATGGTCGATATTGATAAGCTCGGCGCCGCCACCGAAGTTTTCCGGCACCGTGATATTGGCGTTTTCCACCCGCACCTCGCCGGCCAGCAGGGGCGAGCCGGTCAGATTGCCGGTCAGCGCCAGATTGCCCGACACCGTCGCCACGAACAGATTGCCATCGGCATAGCGCACCGAGTTCAGCGCCACCCGCACATCGGCCGGCATGCCGCCGCTCAATCCGATTGACCCCGACGCGGCAATCGAGCCGCCCCGCGCCAGATTGGTCGACAGC
>CAXBKI010000167.1:0-6485 GCA_963975955.1 uncultured Devosia sp. | reverse complement strand
CGCTGCATGCCTATGACGCCGATAAGATCGTCGGCCAGCCCGTGCTGCGCAATGCCCGCAACGAGAGCTTCGACGCCCTCGACAACAAGGTCTATACGCTCGACGAGACCATGACCGTCATTGCCGATGATCTGGGCCCGCTCTGCCTGGGCGGCATCATGGGCGGCATTCGCTCGGGCACCACCGACGAAACCGTCAACGTGTTCATGGAATGCGCCAGCTGGGATCCCGATCTGATTGCCCGCACCGGCCGCAAGACCGGCATTGTCAGCGATGCCCGCTATCGCCTCGAGCGCCATGTCGATCCGGCTCTGACCGATCCCGGTCTTGAGCTGGCCACCCGCCTGGTGCTGGAGCTGTGCGGTGGCGAGCCGATGGAGCCGGCCATATCGGGCGAAGACGTTTACCCTCAGACGATCATCGAGTTTCCGCTGAGCGAGGTCAAGCGCCTCACCGGTCTGGACGTCGAGCCGATGATCGTGACCGCCATTCTGAGCAAGCTGGGCTTCGAGCTGACGCCCAAGGGCGATGTCTTTTCTGTCAGGGTCCCCAGCTGGCGTCCTGACGTCACCCTCAAGGCTGACCTGGTCGAGGAAGTCATGCGCATGGTCGGGGTCGACAATATTCCCGTCGAGCCGCTGGCCCGCCTCAGCCATGTCGCCCCGCGCATGCTGACCACGCTGCAAAACCGCCGCCGCATCGTCCGCCGGGCGCTGGCCTCGCGCGGTCTCGATGAAGCGGTCACCTGGAGCTTCATCAGCCATGATCAGGCTGTCCGGTTCGGGGGCGGTCAGGAGGAGCTTCAGCTCGCCAACGCCATTGCCGCCGACATGACCGACATGCGTCCCTCGCTGCTGCCTGGCCTGCTGGCCGCGGCGTTGCGCAATGCCAATCGCGGCGTGGCCGATCTGGGCCTGTTTGAAGTCGGTCAGGTCTTCCTCTCGGCGAGCCCCGAGGGCCAGCACACTTTTGCCACCGGCATTCGCACCGGTACGGCAAAACTCGACGGTTCGGGGCGCCACTGGTCGGGCAAGGCCGAAAAGGTCGGCGTCTTTGACGCCAAGGCCGATCTGGCCGCTGCGCTCGATGCGCTCGGCGTCGATATCGACAAGGTGCAGATTCTGGCCGACCCCGCGCCCTGGAGCCATCCCGGTCGCGGCGGCCGCATTGCCCTGGGCCCCAAGGTAACCCTGGGCTGGTTCGGCGAGCTGCATCCGGCCTGGGCCGCCCAGCTCGATCTGGCCGGTCCCGTTGCCGCCTTCGAGATCGATCTCGATGCCATCCCCGAGCCGCGCAAGAAGGCTACCAGAACCAAGCCGGCCCTGGCTTTGTCGAGCCTCATGCCGCTCAGCCGCGACTTCGCCTTCGTGGTCGATGCGTCGGTCAGCGCCGCCGTCATCCTGCGCGCCGCCCGCGGCGCCGACAAGGCCCTGATCAAGGACGTCACCATCTTTGACGTCTTCGAGGGCAGCCATGTCGGCGAAGGCAAAAAGTCGGTCGCCATCGAGGTGACCATTCAGCCGACCGACAAGACCCTGACCGACGAAGAAATCGACAAGGTCTCGGCCGCCGTCGTCGCTGCTGTCACCAAGACCTCCGGTGGCGTGCTGCGGGCCTGATCTGGCCGCCCATTTCCCTCTCCCCTTGAGGGAGAGCTGAGTTCCGCATCGTCCACCGCGCCCACCCTCCCCCTTGTGGGGAGGGAAGCGAGACAGGACTTGGCCCTTCGCTAGGCCCGTGATCGAGCAGTGTGGGGTACCTATCTGGGCCCCAAGTGCGCGTTGCCTTACCCCCGCCCTTGATCCCTCCCCACAAGGGGGAGGGAGACGACTGACGCTTTCGAGCACATTACCACCCCACCCGCCTCACTAACCTCGGGAAGTCCGGGAAGGGCTGGACGAAGCAGTCCAACATCGGTCTTATCCGCCCATGAGCGAGATCACCGAACCCAGCCGATTCCCCGACGTCATGCTGCTGGCCGCGGGCCTGGGCAGCCGCCTGCGCCCCATCACCGATACAATCCCAAAACCCCTGGTGCCGGTGGCCGGCGTGCCGCTGATCGAGCGGGTGATGGACAATGCCAGGGCCGAGGGCGCCAGGCGCTTTGTCGCCAATGCCCATTACCGCGCTGACCAGTTGCTGGCCCATTTCGGCGGTCTGCTCAAGGTGAGCCGCGAGGACGAACTGCTCAACACCGGCGGCGGCATCAAGCGTGCTTTGCCCATGCTGCATTCCGACCCCATCCTGGTGATGAACACCGATGCCTTCTGGCCCGCCGGCAGCGACACGCCGATTGCCCGCATGCTGGCGCGCTACGCCGGTGAAAAGGCCGAGATCGTGCTGCTCTGCGTCCACCCGCGCGACGCCTCCGGCTTTGCCCGCAGCCATGATTTCTGCCTCGCGCCCAGCGGCGAAATCACCCGCGACTATGGCGCCCCGGTGATCTATGGCGGCGTTGCCCTTTTGGGCAAGGCGCTGTTCGCCAACACGCCCGACGGCGCCTTTTCGCTCAACGATATCTTTGAACAGTGTCTCGAGCGTGAGACGCTGTTCGGCGTCGCCCTCAACGCCCCCTGGTTCCATGTCGGCGATCCGCAGGGACTTGCCCAAGCCAATCGGCGGCTGACCCCCGAGCTATCATGACTCTCTTCTCGATCGCCCCGCATGCCCGCTTCATCGCCACCCTGGCCGATCGGGTGATCGATGGCACCTTGCTCGGCGGGGCCGATCAGACCCAGCCATTCTGGCTCACCGATGTCACCATCGTGCTGCCCACCCGGCGCGCCAAGCTGGCGCTGGCCGATGAATTTGCCCGCCGCGGCCATGGCCTCCTCCCCGATATCCGCACCTTTGGTGGCGAGGTCGAAGATGAAGAACCCTTCCTGCCGCCTTTCGATGCGCCCACGCCGCTGCCCGCCGCCTCGGGCCTGGAGCGCCGTCTGGTGCTCTCCAGCCTGGTCGACACATGGGCCAATTCGCCTGCCGGCCAGCGCGCCTTTTCCACGCCGCCGACGGCCGGGGAAATCCTTTCCATGGCCGAGTCGCTCGGCGTGCTGATCGATGATTTGCATACCGAGGAGCGCGGAGCCGCCGAGATTCGCGCCATTGTGCCTGAGATCGAAGCCAATCTGGGCGAATATTGGCAGCAGACCCTGACCTTTCTCGATATCGCGCTGACCTATTGGCCGCTCCGGCTCGATGCCAGGGGCCAGGCCGATGTCGCCTATCTGCGCGGCCAGCGCCTCGACCGCCAGGCTTTGGCGACCCCGCTGGTCTATGGCGACCGCCCCGTGATCGCCGCCGGCTCCACCGGTTCCATTCCTGCCACCGCCCGCCTGCTCAAGGCCATCAATGAGCTGCCGCGCGGCGCCGTCGTGTTGCCTGGGCTGGATTGCGCCATGACGCCGGACGATCACGCCGCTTTGCTCGACAATGCCAACAATCCCCATGGCCATCCCCAGTTTGGCCTTGCCCGGCTGCTGCGCACCATGGGCGCTGCCGTCAGGGAGGTCACCGAGCTGGCATCGCATGAGCACCCGCGCACCATCCTGCTTCATCGTGCGATGGCGCTCACCAAGGACACCGCGCGCTGGTCCACCCAGCGCCTTGATGCCGACCAGCTGGCCATCGCCAGTACGGGTCTTTCAGTCATTCGCGCGCGCAGCGAAGACGAGGAGGCCCGCGCCGTCGCGCTCGCCGCCCGCCAGGCGCTGGAGGGCAAGAAGACTGTCGGTATCGTCACGCCCGACCGCAATCTCGCCCGCCGCATCGCCGCCGAACTGCGCCGCTTCGGCGTCGAGGTCGATGACGCCGCCGGCGTGCCGCTATTCCAGTCCGGTGCCGGCCGGCTGCTGCGTCAGATCCTCGCCCTGGCGACCAATGGCTGCTCGGCTGTCGACTTGATGGCTCTGCTACGCAACCGCGCCGCCCGCTTCGGCCAGAGCCGCGCCACCATTTCGGCCCTCGCCGACGATATCGAATTGGGTCTGCTGCGCGGCCAGCGCGCCAATCCCGGGCTTGCCGGTCTGCGCCAGCTCCTGGCCGCCAATATCGACGGGACCACCACCCACCCCGCGCGCCGCCTGCACGAAGCCGACCGCACGCCCATTCTCGCGCTGTTCGACCAGATCGAGACCGCGCTGGCGCCGCTCTTTGCCCTGCTCAAAGATGCCAACATCCACGCCAGTGCACTGGCCTCGGCCCTGTGCAGTGCCTTTGACGCGGTAGCCGATGGCGCCGATATCCCGGGCCGCCGCGAACTGACCGATTGGGCCCGGCAGATGGAAAGCCTTTCGGGCGAGGGGCATACCTTCAGGCCACGCCAGCTCGACGGCGTGCTGACCGCCCTCATGCTGGGCGCTCAGGTGCGCACGCACGAAGAGCGTCGCGGTGACATCACCATCTGGGGCCAGCTCGAAGCCCGCCTGCAAAATCCCGACCTGCTGATCGTCGCCGCGCTCAACGAAGACAAATGGCCCGAACCGGCCGATCCCGGCCCCTGGCTCAGCCGCGGCATGCGTCTCGCCGCCGGCCTCAATCCGCCCGAGCGCCGCCAGGGCCTGGCCGCCCATGACTTTGTCCAGGCGCTGGGCAATGCAGAGGTGATCATTGCCTATGCCGACCGCGTCGGCGCCTCGCCCGCCATCGCTTCGCGCCTGCTGCAGCGCCTGCAGGCCTTTGCCGGCGTCGCCACCGCGCAGGACTGGGAGAAAAAAGGCGCTACCTGGCTCGATCAGGCCCGCCGCCTCGATGCCGTCGAGCAGATCCGGTCTGCCCCGCGCCCCGCACCCAATCCGCCCGCCGGTACCCGCCCGCGCGCGCTCTCGGTCACCGAGATCGAAACGCTGATGCGCTCGCCCTACGACATTTATGCCAAGCATGTGCTCCGACTGCGGCCGCTCGATCCGCTTGGGGACAGTCCGGACAGCCGTGAGCGCGGCACCATCATCCATGACATCTTTGCCGAATTCGTCGAGCGCAAACACGCCGTCATGGCCCCCGACGCGCTCGACACACTGATGGCTATTGCCGCCGACAAATTCTCGGGCCTCGACGCCATCGGTGAGCGCCGCGACATCTGGCTGCGTCGTTTTCACACCGCCGCCGTCCAGTTCCTCGATTTCGAGCGGGCCCGCGAACCCGCGGTCCTCGCCCGCCACGCCGAAATCGATGGCGAGCTCAAGCTGCAGCTGCGCGAACCCTTTACCCTGCGCGGTCGCGCCGACCGCATCGATGCGCTCAAGGACGGCACGTTGGAAATCATCGATTTCAAGACCGGCTCACCACCTACCAAAGGCGCCATGCAGGCCTTTGAGGTGCCCCAATTGCTGCTCGAAGCGCAGATGGCCCAGGCCGGCACCCTCAAGCACGGCATTGCGCCGGCGCCGACCTCGGCCCTCACCTATATCAAGGTGGGGCTGGGCCCCGATGCCTTCATCGCCAGGCCTTTCGTTCCGGCCGAGGGTTTTGACCTGATGGCCGCCGCCGATGAAATTACCCAGCGCATGCAGCGCCATGTCGAACTCTTCCTGCTGCGCGAAACGCCGATGTCGGCCCGCCTTTTGCCGCTGCCCGGCCAGCGCTTTGCCGGCGCTTATGATCATCTCTCCCGTCTCGCCGAATGGACTGCCGTCGATGGCAGCGAGGATGCGTCATGAGCGAGCGCGGCGAACTGATTATTCCTTTCGATACCAGCGCCCATCAGACCCGCGCCGCCGATCCGGCCTGGTCGATCTGGGTGTCCGCCAATGCCGGTTCGGGCAAGACCTTTGTGCTGACCCGCCGCGTGCTGCGCCTGCTGTTGGCCGGTGTCGCGCCTGAAACCGTGCTGTGCCTGACCTATACCAAGGCCGCCGCCGCCGAAATGCGCCGCCGCGTCGCCGGCGAACTGGCCAAATGGGCGCTACTTGAAGATGCCGAACTCGATATCGAACTGGCCAAGGTCGAGGGCCCCGACTTTGCTCCAGCGCTGCGCGAGCGCGCCCGGACCCTGTTTGCCAAGGCGCTCGAAACCCCCGGCGGGCTCAAGATCGTCACCATCCACGCCTTCTGCGAATCGGTGCTGCATCGCTTTCCGCTCGAGGCCGGTGTGCCCTTCGATTTTGCCGTCATCGAAGACGACGAGCGCACCGCCATGCTGCTCTCGGCCCGTGAAACCGTGCTTTCGGCTGGCCTTGATGTCGATGGTGCGGTCGAAACCCTGTTTAAGACCCTGAGCGACGAGCAGATCAAGAACGCCATCAATGCGGCGCTCTCCGACGGTCGCAAGCTCAAGCTGGTGCTGGCCGATCCCGACCGCGCCAAAGCCAATCTGCGCGCCCTGGTCGGCCCCGCCGCCAGCCGCTCCGCAGCCGAGATCAATATGGCGATCATTGCAGAGCGGCTCGTCACCCAGGCAGATATTGCCAAGCTGTTCGCCATCGTCCCTCCCGGCGATGGCAACCGCAAGCTTGAGGACAAGCTGGCCGCCATCGACCCCGCCAATC
>CAXBKI010000166.1:0-6491 GCA_963975955.1 uncultured Devosia sp. | reverse complement strand
GACGCCAAGGCGATCCGGCAGATCTCGTTCTACTGGGAAGCGGTGCGCACGCAGTATCGCGCCTTCGAGAGCGATCTCAAGGGGGGGGCGTCGGAAGTCTATCTGCACGAAATGCCGGGCGGCCAGTTCACCAATCTCAAGGAACAGGCGCGCTCGCTGGGGCTCGAAACCCGCTGGCACGAGGTCGCCCAGACCTATGCCGACGTCAACCAGATGTTCGGCGACATCGTCAAGGTGACGCCAAGTTCCAAGGTGGTCGGCGACATGGCGCTGGCCATGGTCTCGGCGGGCCTCAAGCGCGCCGATGTCGAAGACCCCAATCGCGATATCGCTTTCCCCGACTCGGTTGTCGGCTTCTTTGCCGGCGATCTTGGCCAGCCGCCGGGTGGGTTCCCGCAGGCGCTGCAAAAGAAGGTGCTCAAAGGCAAGGCGCCGCTGACCGAACGGCCGGGCTCCTATCTCAAGGATGTCGACCTTGAAGCCGAGCGGGCCAAGCTGGCCGAAGAAGTCGGCCACGAGATCGACGATTATCGCCTTGCCTCCTATCTGATGTACCCAAAGGTCTATTCGGATTTTGAAAAGACCCAGGACCGCTATGGTCCCACCGAAGTGCTGCCGACGCCGGTCTATTTCTATGGGCTGAGCGAAGGCGACGAGATCCTGGTCGATATCGAGAAGGGCAAGACACTGGTCCTGCAATTTCTTGGTCGGGCGCCGACCAATGAAAAGGGTGAGGTGCGGGTGTTCTTCGACCTCAACGGCCAGCCGCGCACCATTCTGGTGCCCGACCGCCTCAAGGTGGGTGAAGTTACCGTACGCGCCAAGGCCGCGCTGGGCGATGCGAAGCAGATCGGTGCGCCGATGCCGGGTGTCATCTCCGGGCTCAATGCCAAGGAAGGCCAGAAGGTTACCGCGGGCGACATACTCTGCTCGATCGAGGCCATGAAGATGGAAACGGCCATTCATGCCGAGGTCGACGGGGTGATCGCCGAAGTGCTGGTCAAGCCGGGCGACCAGATCGATGCCAAGGACCTGCTGGTGCGGATGGAATAGTAGTCTGGGTCAGTTCAGCGCCATTGCCGGATCGGCAAATATGGCGCGGTCGCGGCCCTGGTGCTTGGCTGCATAAAGTGCCTTGTCGGCGCGCGCATACCAGGATTGCCGGGATTCGCCAGGCAGTGCGACGGCGACCCCGAAGCTTGCCGTGATGGTCTGCGCGCGGTCAGGCAGGGCAAAGTCGGTCTGGGCGATGTTGCTCTGCAGCCGGGCAATGAGTTCGCTGGCTCTGCCGCCACCCTCGGGCAGCAGAATGGCGAACTCCTCGCCACCGATCCGGAAGACGACGTCCGAGCCGCGAACACTGGCGGCCAGCATGGTACCGAATCTGCGCAGCACCGCGTCGCCCAGCGCGTGGCCGTAGCCGTCATTGATCTGCTTGAAGTGGTCAATGTCGGCAATGATCAGACTAGGTGCCGAGGCGCCGGTGCGGCTGAGGAGGCGTTCGGCCAATTGCTCAAAGCCGCGTCGGTTGCGCACGCCGGTGAGCTCGTCGATATCGCGTTCATGCCGCATGTCCTCGATGACATCGCTCAGCGCGGCGATCAGCATGGTGAGGGCCAGCGCTGCGCCAAGCACGGCAAGGGACAGTTGCAGGGTCTGCCAGAACATGGATTGACCAAAGCCGGCCGGATCGTTGCCCTGTCGCATGCTTGCCGCCGTCAGCAGTGTGCGCGGAAAGAACTGCACTGAAAAAACGAGCAGGGTCCAGAACAGAATCCGGTCGATCAGGCGGCCATGAACCAGAGACCGCATCTGGATGGCGGTGAGCAGCAGGATGGCGCCGAAGCCGAAATTCTGGACGTAGATGCGTGCCTGCACGTCGCGGTCGACATAGCAAAAATAGGCGATCAGCCCACTGGTCGATACAAGGGTGGCAACAGCGAACCATGGCGCAAGGGCGCCGCCAGAGCGCCGCAACAGGCCATGGGAAACCATCAGGACGGCTATGGTGTAGCAAAGATTGCTGACCAGCGCATTGATGGCAAAGTCGGGGGGAAGGTGAAACACCTGCACCACCATGCCAGTGCCGAACATCAGGCAGGCGGTGGCAAGAGCCAGCAGATACACACGTTTGCGGTCGATCAGCCAGGCGCCCACAAACCCCAGGCCAAACACCGATATCGTGCCCGGACCAATCAGATTGAGGACCAGCCGCGGTATTGTCTCGTTCATGGGGATCGTCGATTCTGCGAGGGACTGCCAAACGGTAGTCCTTCTAATCTAACGATATGACATAAAAGCCGCTAAAATCTTATCAGCACCGGCAGTTTAGCCTGAAGGCGACGCGTGCGGCCATGGTCAGGCCAGGCGACCAGATCGATACCAAGAACCTGCTGGTGCGGATGGAAGAGCCAGACGAAATGGCCCGGCATGATGCGCGCCTTTTTTTTCGGGTTATGCCGAGGCAGTATCCGTCAGGCGGACGCTGATCGAGCCGTCGCTCTCGAGCACCATGAAGGCGACGTCGGCGATGTCGCGCCCACCGCTGGAGCGTACCGTACCGAGCACTTCATCCTGGGTAACGCGTTCGCGGCGCATGGCAGCAGCGCAGAACTGGCCATCGCGCGCCAGCAGGGTCGGCTCGCTGCGTACCAGGCCGGCAAAACGCGACGAGCGCACGGACAGAAAGGTCACCAGCGCCTGCAGGCCGATCAGCAAGGCCAGCGCGGTGGCGCCTTCGGCCAGCGGGATGGATTTCTGCAGCAGGATGGCCGAAAGCGTCGAGCCCAGGGCCACGGTGACCACCAGGTCGAAGGCATTGAGCTTGGCCAGGGTGCGCTTGCCGGAAATGCGCAGGAACAGCACCAGGACCACATAGGCGAGCGACCCCACGATTAACGTGCGGACGATGCCCTCAAAACTCTGGAAAAACAGTGCCGAAAAGTCCATTGCCGCGTTCCTCTACAAACAAAAAGGACACCCGGGCGGGTGTCCTTCTCTTGAGAACGTCGTAGCGCGCCAATGGTTCAGACGGCGGCGGTGGCTAGAGCCGACGCGCGCGGCCATCAATGGTCGGGCCAGCGCCGTCGCGCCGATCATTGCGCTCGCGGTGGTCGGCCTTGGCCTTTACCGGCAGCCGGCTGACGATCCAGCTGACCATCAGGGGCACCAGGATCAGGTCATCGACCCAGCCCAGCACCGGAATGACGTCGGGGATGATGTCAAACGGATTGAGCAGGTAGAAGGCGGTAAACGCCGTCGCAGCCTTCAGGTAGAACGGCGTTTCGGGTGCAAAGAACGCCTGCCAGAGCAGCACAACTTCCTTGCGGAACAGAACGATGCGGGGGAGGAGTGTTTTGAACATAAGTGATAGATGGTCAGTGCCGGTCCTGGTTCAAGATGCCGCCCATCACATTATTGATGACGGGGGCATGACGACGGGGGCATGACGCAGCGCTGCCTGAGCCGTTTCCCCTGATGCCGAACGGGGCGACCAGCGCAATCGATCTGATCACGCAAGCGTAACATTGCTCTTCTAGGCTCGGCAGCCTATTTCTGAGCCAAAAGCAGAGGTGTGTGATGGCTGGTCCGGCAATGCGCAGGCAATCGGTGGGTGTGGATGTCGGCGGCGTCATGGTGGGCGGCGGCGCGCCTGTCGTCGTGCAATCGATGACCAATACCGACACGGCCGATATCGATGCCACGGTCCGCCAGGTCATGGCGCTGTCGCGCGCCGGCTCGGAGATCGTGCGCATCACGGTGGATCGCGACGAATCGGCGGCCGCCGTGCCGATCATCCGCGATCGGCTGGCCGTGCTGGGCTATGACGTGCCGCTGGTCGGCGATTTCCACTATATCGGCCACAAGCTGCTCACCGATCATCCCGCCTGCGCCGAGGCGCTGGCGAAATACCGGATCAATCCGGGCAATGTGGGCTTCAAGGCCAAGCGCGACACGCAGTTCTCGACGCTGATCGAGTTGGCGCTCAAATACGACAAGCCGGTGCGCATCGGGGTGAACTGGGGCTCACTCGACGAGGAATTGCTGACCAGACTGATGGATGAAAACGCCGCCGCCGGGAGTCCCCTGGGAGCGGCCGCAGTGCAGCGCGAGGCAATCATTCAGTCGGCGCTGCTGAGCGCCCAGCGCGCCGAAGAAATCGGGCTGGGGCGTGACAAGATCATCCTCTCCACCAAAGTGTCCGATGTGCAGCATCTGATCGGGGTCTATCAGGATCTGGCCGCGCGCTGCGACTATGCGCTGCATCTGGGGCTGACCGAGGCTGGCATGGGCACCAAGGGTGTTGTGGCCTCCTCGGCGGCGCTGGGCATCCTGCTGCAGCAGGGCATTGGCGACACCATCCGCATTTCGCTGACCCCCGAGCCCGGCGGCGACAGGACCACCGAGGTCAAGGTGGCGCAGGAATTGCTGCAGACCATGGGCTTTCGGCAGTTCGTGCCGGTGGTGGCGGCATGCCCGGGCTGTGGACGCACCACCTCGACCACTTTCCAGTCGCTGGCCAAGGATATCGAGGAACATCTTTCCAGCTCGATGCCCGAGTGGAAGGAACGCTATCCCGGTGTCGAGACGCTCTCGGTGGCTGTGATGGGCTGCATCGTCAATGGCCCGGGCGAATCCAAGCATGCCAATATCGGCATCTCGCTGCCCGGCACGGGAGAGAGCCCGGCGGCGCCGGTGTTCGTCGACGGTCAGAAGGTGGCGACGTTGCGCGGCACCGATGTGGCCGATCAGTTCAAGCTTATGGTGGCCGACTATATCGAGAAGAAATTCGGCACCGGGGCACGCAGCGCGGCCGAATAGCTATTCGGTCGGCACGGTCGGCGGCAGATCGGGAGCGTCAGCGGGCACCGGGCTTTGCTCGAGATCGGCAATCAGCGCCTTCATCTGGGCGATTTCGCGCACCTGCGCTTCGATGATGCCATCGGCCAGTTCACGCACCCGCGGATCGCGGATATGGGCGCGCGCGCTGGTCATGATGGCGATGGAATGGTGCGGGATCATCGCCTTCATATAGTCGAGGTCGCTGACTGTCTCCTGGCTGCGGACCAGCCAGAGCGAACCGGCAAATACCACGATCGCGCCCACCAGAATGGCGATGTTGGCTGTGCGATTCTTGTACATCGACAGCATGAAGCCGAGCATGATGACGGCCATCACGGCGCCCATCAGCAGCGCCATCCACATTCGGGTCTGGCTGAACAGCACGTGGTCGAGGGCAAAGGTGTTCAGATACATCAGGCCGAACATGACTATCGTCGAGACCACGATCATGGTGGCGAAGCGGCTATAGGACATGGGTTCCCTCCTGGTCTGCAGGAGGAACGGCGCAGCGGCCAAATCGTTCAGAAACCGTGCCGGAGGGCTTGGGTCAGTCGGTACTGAGCCGGTCGCGTCCACTGGCCTTGGAGGCATAGAGCAGGCGATCGGCACGGTCATAGATCTCGGCCAGGGTTTCGTGGCTGGCGGCACTGGTGGCGCCGATACTGATGGTCAACGCCTCGGCATATGGCAGGTTGGGCACGACAAGGCTGGATATCTCGCCGCGCAGGTTTTCCAGGATCGGGATGGCCATTTGCATGGTGCTGCCATGCAGCAGCAGTGCAAATTCCTCTCCGCCCAGGCGGGTTGCCATGTCCATGGGCCGGCGGGCCACGCGGGCGATGGCGTCGGCGACCAGCCGCAAGGCCTGATCGCCGATCGCGTGGCCGAAGCGGTCGTTGAAGCGCTTGAAATGATCGATGTCGAGCATGGCCAGGACGATGGGTTCATCATGGCGCGCGGCATGGGAAATGACGGCTTCGGCATGCCGCTGGAACAGGCGGCGATTGGCCAGATCGGTCAAGGGGTCAAACTGGGCCTGCCGGGCAAGGATGGCGGTGAGCAGGAACTGCCGGCGGTGGGCATGTTCACGCATGTACCCGCCGATCGCGCCAACGGGGATGGCCATGGCCAGAACGAAGACCAGGCCCGGCACGCCATATCGATGGGCCTCATCCAGCAACACGATTCCGGCGACGGCGGCGACAAGGACGGGCACGAACGATGCCGCCAGCGCCCGATAGAAGGTCAGGCCGATCGGCAGGAAGGGCGCCATGACGACGATGACCAGCGCGGATTCGGCGGCAGGCATGCCGTGCGCCTTGTAGATCATGGCATTGAGGGCGAGGCTGGCCCGCCGCAGATTGGCGCGGTGGCGCAGCGGGCTGGCGTAAAAGGCGGCAATCACCAAGAGGGCGGCCCAGCGGGCACTGATCAGGACCCAGAGGTCGGGGCTAGTGACGCCGGCATTGAAAACATCAAGGCGCACCAGATCAAAGCCGACGAAGCAGGCCCAGATGACTGCGGCCATGCCGCCAAAGATCAGCGCTGGTTTGCGCTGTTCCTGAGTAAAGGCGGCGCGGTATTCAGTTTCAAGGGTCGGCGCAAAGCGCAGATCGGCAAACCCCTGGGTCAGTTGGCGTTCATAGGGC